>DATDFS010000129.1:0-2560 GCA_036522495.1 Nitrososphaeraceae archaeon
TTACAATTAGGGCACTGCTTCGGCCTCAGTAATGCATCTTTGTCTTTTTTAGCCGTATTAGTCTCTAAGCCATATGACTCTAGCAATTCCTCGCTTGACTCATTCCCAAAATAGTGAGTGTATTTTAGGTGCATATTCGAGCCAGGAGTCCAACCGGCATGCTGGTCAAATGTATGAAACTTGAGTATTGTACTTTTCTCAGTTAACGAGCTATGTCTTCTTACATATGGATTCCAGGGTTTTTGCAATAAGCCAGAAATCTTTTCATTGTCTTCCTTCGGTACTTTTGGATCATTCAGCAGAGAGGGGAAGAATTGTAGTTTGTAGTTTCTATAAACTGCTACATTTAGTGAAGATGATGCTAATCTATTCCCAAAGTTTCTACTATGTCTATCCAATGTAGGTATAAGGTATGTATTTTTATTATTTCTCTGTGGGTGTGAGTCAATCCAATCCTTTATGTATGGCACAGAGGAGAATAAGGGAATATGCCTGGTACCCGTTTTACCATTAACCGGTACTTCTGCATACTGCTGCGTTCCGTTTGTCTTGAATATAACATCTTTTATCCTCAAATTTAATATTTCAGAAGGTCTTGCAGACAAGTCTCTTGACATTGTATGATAGCATTTGTCTCTCTTGCTAGGACATTATTTTAGAAATATAAAATCGTCTTCTTCAGTCCATACATCTGTAGGCTTGTATATTGATTTTTCTTTTCTTTTGAATTGAGGTATATGTCAAATTATATAGTTCTCGTATTTTGTATTACAATTGATAAACGTCTACATCATTAAAGTATATAATAACATAAGCTTGTTCGTTAAGAATCAGCCGTCAGCTCAATCAATTAATTCACAACTTCAAGAACTATGTGTTCAGTATTCAAAGAAAACTAGCCAGATATTCAAGCTTTCTATACCACCATATGAATTGAAAGCAATTTTTCTGGTTTGCCTAACCAAAGTCTTGTCATTGAAAATACTATCTACTTATGTTACTTATTTGCCTAATGAAATTGTTATTAGTTATTTATTGTAATATACAATAATAAAATGTCAAACGAAGCAGATGATGATGATAGTTATTCATCAAAAAATCCAATAGCAATAGCAGGACTAAGTCTTGCTTTATCTTATGAGAACGCAGCCGTTGATAGATTGGATAAGAGAATTTCTGAAAGCATAGTACCAGAAGTCAAAGAGAAGATAAAACGTCATCTTGAACAGACTAAAGAGCAGCAAGAAAGGCTAAAAGAGAGAATTAGAACATTGGGAGGAGGAACGGAGCCAATATCTGAGAAAGGTCAATTGCCTATACCCCAACCGCCGCACAGGCTAAAGATGATGATTGAAAGCAGCAGCTCAGAGAAAGAAAAAGAAGTTTGGGAATCGTTAAACGATCTGATAATAGAAAGAGCAGAGGCCATTATGTACAAAGGTGGAATTCAAGCACTAGAGTTGCTCAAGGCAGATAAGAAGACCATTAAAGCATTAGAGAAGAATTTGAAGGAAGAACAAACTTTCGGGGATTGGCTGGAGAAGAATAATCCAAGGATAGCAAAAAGACTATTGACAAAACAAATACACAAGAAAACGCATGGAAAGAAGAGGAAAACTACGCGGAGAAATGAAGAACAAGAAGTATCAGTCACAGCTGCATAACAGTATGATACTGTTCTTTTTATTAGACATACTAAACATGGAGAAATCAGGAAAGTGCAGAGAATGTAGCTAAATTGTCTTCAATTATCATAGCAGATATGACATTTGTTACTCCCAATGATGTGCCTATTCTTCGTTCATGTCAGCCAAGTATATTAAAACTAATAGTGTCAAAGGAAGGACCAAAACACACAAGAAAAAAGATTACCATCATCAGATCTATGTGGTAAGAGTAATGTCCACCTATTATTGGGGTAGCTACGCGGTGGGTGCCATCCCATACTGCGAGGTTTCACCTTTTCCTATGAGCGGATCATTGATATATACTGTAACTTTCTGCAAATACTATCAGCAAGTCATAAGTCACAATAAAATATGCCCGTGTTCCTCGCAATAATTCAGGAGGGGAGTCCATTCCTTGTTCAATATTATCTATTTTTGAAATTTCTTCATTTCCTATGCATTGTAGGATGTGATCGTTGGTACCTGTCCTTATCTATTGTGTTTGTTTCAAATACGGCTTATTTTGGTGTTATCAGTAAATATGAAACTTATGATATTACAAAAATGATAATCGAAGATTCGAGATCAGATTGGACCACGCCTTGATTTTTGGCATTTTAATAAAACGAAATAGCGGGGGGCTCCACCAAAGTCTTGGACTGGAACTCCAGCAGTAGGCTGAAGAGCAATGGGAAATTAAAGCTGCAGAAGAATGTTTGGTTGCCAAATTAGACACTAACCTTATATCCAGAAATGGGATAAACTACTAGATCGATATTATGTCACACGCTACTGATAGTGGTCATGAGAATACTTCGACAACACAAAATCTACCACAAGTGATGATCAGAAATACTCTTCCAGAAGATATTCCAAAAGTAGTTGGCTTACAA
>DATDFS010000130.1:0-10986 GCA_036522495.1 Nitrososphaeraceae archaeon
ATTCAACGTGCTTTGTCCGGGTTGTATGGATGACATTGCTCTGTCTGCCTCTATATTCTACTTATACAAGTGGATTTTCCAGAGTTTACGTAGTTATCAAATATGTATAGGATAACTCCCTTTCAGGGAGTAACGCATAAGAGCAAGATTACATTTTATTAATGCTCGTTGATACAGAAAAGAGATGCAGGTGTGGAGCAGCTCTTGATTTCCAGTCTCATTGCTGCCGGGTGTGTTATTCTTTTTCTATATGGCTTACCTTTAAGTGTGTCTGCTCAGAGTAATAGTGCTGCTATACCTTATCTGCCTCCTTCATCTATAGATAACGCAACATCATCGGAAAAATCAGTTCTTACGACAAATGGTACTGCAAATAGTACTGCAAATAGTACTGCTTTACAAGTAACTACTCAACAAAAATCAAATGGAGTGCTAACAATAAAGCAGGTCATAGTAGGTACAGATAAAGCAATTCCGCATTCAAAATTTAAAATTACTCCCAATCCATTTACGCTAAAGGGTTCCCTTACTGTTCGTGACAATAATGCCACTTTAGATTCCAATCCTGATAGTGGAATTATAGTACTAAGAACTGCTAAATTCTCACCTTATCTTATAAATGAAACATCTTCTCCTGGTTTTGGGCCAGTATTGCTAAAAACAAGAGTTACTATTCATAAGACAAATCCAAATCCTGTTGTTACAATTGAAAATAGACAGTTGAACTTAGCGTTTACAGGATTCGCCAAAGTAACTGCTCCGTACCTTAATGATAGCTCGCTTCGAACTTTTGTTTCTAATGGAGCTTCTGTAGCTGGAAGAATACCTTTAAGCAGAGTTGACCAATTACCTTCTGGTTTGCTTGTTACTTCTGAAAAACAGAATTCAAGATTAAATAGCAATGCATCTGCATTACAGCTGAAACCAATTACATTTAAAACTTCAGTACCAGCTACAGCTTCAGCATCGCAGATATACAAGAAATTTAAGATCCCTACATATCCTGCACCTGTCAAAGATATTGCTTCTCGTGTAACTTATGTTTCGCCAGCATTTGTAGTTAAGCAACAGGGTTTAGGCAATAATAGTATCACCTTAACTCCAATCATAGCAAAGATATTTCCTGGTATGACTGTCTTACTCAATCAAAATCCATCGATGGGATCTGGCCTAGCCAAGGTAGAAAATTTTAGAATGGAGTTTTCTAAAGATGCTAACAATGTAGGATTTAGTTTTAGCACCTCAAACAATGTACCATCTTCTTTCGGGTTATCTAAAGTTCCCGTTGACATTGTGGCATTGTTTGTAAATATAGGCTATATAGGCGCGGGAACAGGGCCAGTAAAAGCGATTAACTTTTCAGACTCAAAATCATTTGCAGTATCACCGGATATCAATATAGTTGTAACCAAATCGCTAAATCCGCCTATTACTAAGCTTCCAGATGGCTGCCCTGATATTAAGTTGTATTCATTTAATGAATCTACTGGTAAGTGGCAGCAATTAGACAAACCAATACGAGAAGCGACCCTAGACTCTCACGAGGAATGTGGATATATCTTACATACACACCACTTTTCAAAATTTGCAGTTGGCGGTATTAAAGAACAATCCTCTATAGTGCTTGAACAGTAATAGAATCAAATAAAATATTATTACTACAGCATATATATTATTGCTGATGATGGTGTAGCTTTGATTCTTAAAACTGGCCCTAGCTTAATTCATGCCAGCTTCTTCTTTATTGACATTGTAGGCTTATCTGATCCTTCTATGTCAACAAAGATTCAGATAAAAAAAATTGAAACTCTAAACAAAAGTATAATGAATTGCTCTGCCTTTGGATCAACGCCAAAAGATACTATGATGGCCCTTCCGACAGGAGATGGAATGGCCATAGGCTTCCTTCAAGGGCCTGAGCTTCCTCTGAAGCTCGCAATTGAACTCCATGGAAAGCTTTCCAAATATAACAAAAGCAAAATCCCTGCTGAAACAGTGCGAGTAAGGATTGGATTGCATAGCGGTCCTGTTTTTATAGTTAATGATATCCTCAACAATAAAAATGTGTGGGGTCCTGGAATCATAGTTGCAAGAAGAATAATGGATATTGGAGATGATGGTCATATATTGTTGAGTTCTAGAACAGCGGAAGATCTAAGAGAATTATCAGATCAGTATAAACAGATAATCAAACCATTGTATGAATACACTACAAAACACAGTCAAAAATTATTTCTCTATTCTGCATATGGAAAGGGCTTTGGTAATCCGAAATTGCCCACTAAGGGTTTATATCAAACGAGTAGCCCGGCTGTTGTTAGAAACGAGGAAATTGAAAAGATCAAAAGACCAGCAGTTAATATCACCAGCACTATTTATCCATCTTTGGAAGTAAATCTCTCTATCAAGAATTCAAAAACGCAATTGGTACATTACAAAAGGTTATATGAAATCCAGAATATTTCTGGTGAACCAATATACGAGGTCATACATGGTATAGCAACAGATATTGAAAAAACGTTTGATGATCTCAATATTAAAGTCTATGATGAAGAGAATAAACCACTACAGATATCTGCTATACATATTGATAAACCATTCCAGAAGGAGTTTACAACAGTTTTTAACAAGCCAATAAGGAAATCCGATAAAGAACGTCGATACTATGTTTTAGAATATGAAGTTGAAGAACAAGGTAAGTACTTTGAAAATTACTTTGGTACAAATTGTGGAAGGTTTGTAGTTACAATGGAATATCCCTCGCATATGAGTTCACCTGTAGCATATGAGGTAAATCTCGAAACTGATGAAGTGATAAAGTGTAGAATACAACCTACTGTGGGAAAAATAAGAAAGAGTAATGATAATGATAAACGCAGTATGGCAAGATGGGCGAAGAAAGATATTATCCAAGGCCAATCATTTAGGTTTGAATGGAAATAGGCCTGTGCATTTACGATAAAAGCACTGATAAAATGACAATGCATATTCCAATTAGCGTCGTCTTACGACATCTACCGCACTTCTAGGTAATGGATTTGAGGTAGGTACATAGTATATTCCCTTCTTTGGATCTAATGTTCATCCACTCCATATTGTTGCACCTCCGTTTTTGGTAGCATTTTCATGCTGTATCCGAGGACCAACAGTATTTGTAGAGGACCATAGCTTTTCTCCATTTGTACGGTTAAAAGCAGTTACTTTTCCTTTTAAGTCTGGATTAATTGGTCCACTAGAAGTTGCGTGTCCTATCAGTGCAATGTTTTTCCATACAGTTGGTGGCCCTTGTGTTATGTAATTTTTATTAGGATCACCTGCAGGAATTGTCTGCCAAATCACTTTACCATCTGTTGGGTTTAGAGCTAAAAGAGTAGTGTTTTTACCTGTCCCAGCAAAAATTACGCCATTATCATATGTTATGCCGTGCTGATTTTGACCATTTCGTCTTATTTCAAGCTTCCATAAATTCAAACCAGGAGTAAGATCAATTGCCAAAATACGTCCGCTGTTATCTTGAGCAGATTCCTTGATTTTTTCAGGTCGCATAAAAAGACCAAATCGAAAATCTAGAAACTGAGCGATGAAGAAACCTCTTAGATTTGGCATTAATGCAAATTGGTCCAAAGAGAGATATGACATGTTTGAAAAGATCAAAAGTATTCTTACTTTTTATATTTGCAATTGTGGAATGCTTTTGCTGAAGCGGGCCCAATCTACTTTCGTACACTTCCCGAATACAAAGTCCTATAAGGACTTATATGAGATAGATAAAATCTTGAAAGAATTTACTAATTTTCAAATCGTATCATAATGGTAAGTATCTGGAGAAAGTACGTCGTAAGTCCCTTTACCATCGTCTCATATCTCCTTCAAGCAAACCACTACCAATATGGATTCTATCTATGTGTTTTGACATCTCAGATTTATCTTTAAATTCTGAGTGGCAATAAGGACAAATAATTTTTGTTGCGTCTCTCCTAGCTACATTATCAGGCAACTCAATGTCAGCGAGATCTACACTATCACTTGGGATATTTCCTACTATCGACATAAGGGTTATAGTTCCTGTGATTTTACCTTCTCCATTTTTTACTGCCAATCTCCTAATGTGCTTTCTTCTCATCAATAGTACTGCATCCTTAACCGATTCGTCTTCAGAAATTGAGATCAGAGGAGAACTCATAATATCTTTCAATATAACCTTAAAGGGACCTTTGTTTTCGGCTACTACACGATATAATATGTCCCTTTCCGTTACAATCCCAACCGCCTCAATCGAGTTTTTGCTACTAACCAAAACACTTGAAATATCTTTATTCCGCATTACTTTTGCTGCTTCAGCGACAATGGTGTCTTCAGGGAGAGTTACATAATCTCTTTCAGCAATACTCTCAACTTTCTGTGATAGATTGGAAGTAGTATACATCTAACAATTGTGATAAGGATTAGGATATATCATTATCTATGTCAACGTAAAAGAATGCACTGCAACACGCTGGATCCGATGTTGTCATATCTATGAACCATATTATAACGGCCATCTTCATTATTGTCAGCATCAAGAATTGAATTTGGATCTATAATTGCCAGCTTTGTAAGAGTTTTAAAATTCTCAACTATTTTCATCTCACAAATTTTGGCTTTACAAAGCTCTTGGTCTGCGCGGTTGTTCGTGTTGTGCGATGAAATTTGACAAGAACATCGGTCAATCTTTTGATCGTCTAAACTAGTTTTGCCTAACACGACCAGATCATACACAGGATATTGTTGTGGAAGCTCCCACATCTTGACGGCACACTCTAAAATATGTATCATATTGTCTAGCCCTGCTATCTTTATTTTTTGATTATATTTGTCCAGCACATGCATAGGCAGTGAAAGATACGTGTAAGTGGTTTCCAGAAGGCAGCAGTCGCGGCCCACCATGTTTTAATAAACAACACAACTGTGAAACTACCACAGGCGTTCCTTGTCACAGCAAATAAACTGCTATTCGTTTTATTTTTTATATACTCTCTTTTTTTATGACCCGCTAGTTAACAGAGCCTTAATTACTCAATTGCGTATGTAAACAGCTCGTCTCGTGGTATTCTAAATTATCATTTAGATAATACATGCATGATAATGACAAAAAATAGGGAGATTATAGTTTAATTTTCATGTTGTATGTACGCTTCATATTTAGGTACCTTGCTTGAACTTCCCCGTTCTACCAAGATCTAGGAGGAATTGAATCCATGGGTCCCATGTGCAGTGATTGTCCCATCATCATACCGCCATGAATACCAAATCCTCTTCCATAACCACCAACCCCGTGTCCTCCGGACCATGGTCCCATTTTACCGTTTCCAAACATGCCGAAATGGCCTACACCTCCGCCAACTAATGATGGCAATGCCTGCTTATATAGAACCTTTCCACTGCCTGGATCTACTATAACAGCATAGGTTGTATTACCCGCATTATTCTTTACATGTACATCATACACCAAGTATCCGTTTAATGGACGCAAAAATCCTAACGTAGATGAAGTGTTTGTACCTACTGACTTTTGAGCTATTCCAATGGCATCGATTAGACTAGTCTTAACCTTTGAAGATAAAGCTCCACTTATTGTGGCTCTAAGCGGTATAGATCCTGTAATGTTGGGTAGATTATTTGCTTGGTTTGCACTTGTTGTTGTACCTGTAGTAGCATTTTTAGATGCTGTGTTAACGCCTTGCGCTAATACCCCAGAGCTTACTGTAGCTGTCAACAGTATAGCCGCAGCAGAAACAATTGCTCCATACATCATTAGCAGCTTCTTGTTTGCTAGCTTTGTTCTCTTTGATGTTGTTGTTGTCATTGCAATATGTTAATGACGGATTTATCATTATAATCATTGATTAACTATGAGACGTAACATAGTTACCCGATGATACCTATCCTATAAAGTCGTAACCAGTGTATTGCATAGTCCGGTGACTGACTTCGCATATGAACAAAATGAGCTGGATTTGCTATAGCTTTTTGGGGAAGTTCGGGCCCAGTGATAGGATCGTATGAACTAACTGTAACAACCTTCCCTATCTGTACGGACAAAGAATAGCGTCTTCTATGGAGTATATAGTATTAAACAATTGCATTAGTTCAACAAGCGCTATTGGGTCCTTTTTCATTCATTGTTTGAGTAATGAAATCAATGGTTAGAATAGTTGTTTTGGACTGCAAGATCTGCTGCCGTGTCCATTATGTTACTGAAAATTAGCATAAAGGACATTATTAGAAATTTCTGTCAACATTCTGCAACACTGCTTGCATCACAACTAATAGTATCTGATCCATTATATTTAAAAGAGCAAATTAAAAAGAGTATTTCTCATGACTCTAACCATCAGTGATATTCTGAGAAAAAAACTAGAAAGCATAGAAGAAACGACTTCTGTTCAAGAAGCGGCAAAGAAAATGAAAGACAAGAATGTAAGTTCGTTGGTAGTAGTTGATATGAATGGTAAACCACAAGGTTTAGTTACTGAACGTGATTTAGTCAGAAAGGTCTGCATAAAAGATGTACACACCAGCACAGTGACAGATAAAGAGATAATGTCTGCTCCTCTTATTATTATTAAATCTACCTCATCGCCTTCACTAGCAGCTGATATGATGCTAAAGAAGAATGTAAGACATTTACTTGTAATTGATAATGTAAACAAGCCTATTGGTATAATCACGCCACTTGACTTTACAAGGTATCAAGAATATACAGTTGATAAAGATAAAGAAGCCATTGAAAAGGTATTAGAAAGCTATATGCCATGGGCAGACGCAGGCTCGGAGGCTTTTACTGGTGTGTAATCTGTTCGTCGCATAGCGACAACGACTTTTTAACTTCTCTATAATGTATCAGATTCTATAGCTTTTTTATGCATTAAGATAAACACAATTCAGCAAGAATTCTTCAGGAATAAGTGATGATATCAACTATGCGCAAAACATTGAACCAGTATCAGTTATCATGTAAAGAACGAAGACTGAAGTTGACCAAAGATTCGATCGATGGTTACAGCTGCAAAAGGTAAGACTAGAAACCCTTGTAGATAGATTTCAAAATAGTAATGAAGAATATCAGAATCAGAAACTTGGCTCGGTTCAATCAGAAAAACCGTTGAAGAAAAGGTAGTTAGTATTTTATCAGACAAGAGAATGCTGTTAAATTTAGCCACTTTGTCTTTAATCGAATCAATGAGAAATGACCCGGCTGAGTATGGTTGTTTAATCGATTCTAGCAACAAGTGTTGATCATTGCAACAGTAGATTATGCTACAAGCCAATATCATGCTGATGTTTCTCTTACACGTATGGACCATCTGTGCTACTACCACCATAACAACAGCTGCATTTATCGGAAAATGACTATATTGAGATGTTGATAGAGAAAGCTGAAAAACTCAACAGGATAACAAAAGAGATGGTAGATGAAACTATTATAGAACATGTCTCTAAATCCTCAACCGCAGAGAAGTAATGAAGATTATTGGCTAGGATATCAGCATTGGTTTTCAGACATAAATAACGAATTGTTAAGAAGATGAGGACGTAGGTTAAGTTTATTAACTGTGGTTTGGGATCTTCGAATATTGATTGCAAATAATAGAAAGCTTTCACTGAAATCATTTGTTTTGACCTCTTTGCTTATAGTACCAATATCAGGAATAGTATTATTCTGTCAAATCAGCATTAATTTAACTGACAACAATAATCACGCACAAGCACAAGAGCAACAGCAACAACAAGTAGGGCAGATAAAGATTAACAAATTATGGGAAACGCCTGCAAACTTGAAGAACCCGGAATCAGTAGTTTTTGCACCTAAACAAAATGTCTTGTTCGTTTCTAACGTAAATGGAAAACCAGATCAAAAGGATCAGAATGGGTTCATTTCTAAGATTTCACCTTCTAATGGAAGCATAATTGAATTAAATTGGGTGACAGGACTGAATGCACCAAAGGGTATAGTTATCACTAATAATAATAGTAAATTGTATGTTTCAGATATCACAGATCTTGTCGAGATAGATATTGCTAGCGGAAAAATAATCAAGCGCTTCAATGCGCCTGGAAGTTCTTTTCTTAACGATGTTGTATCAGATAATCAAGGAAATATCTATGTATCTGATACAATTACCAATACTATCTACAAGCTAGATAAGAACGCTAAGGATAATAATACATCTTCTTTACAAGCTTGGTTACAAAGCCCACAATTAAATGGCCCTAATGGTTTGCATATAGATAATAACAAAAATAGATTAATTGTTGTTTCTTTAGGACCTTTAAGTAAACCTGGAGGAGGTATAGAGATTATCGATATAAAAAATAAGACAATAAGCAGTTTAGGAAAGGAAGGAACCACATCTCCTTTTGGAGGCCTTGATGGAATAGAATCTGATGCTAGGGACACACATTACTTTGTTACTGACAATCCTGCAGGAAAGGTATATACTGTAAAGGCTGATGGGACAGGCTATGGAACTTTGATAAATTTACACACACAAGGGGCTGCTGACCTAGGATCTATCCCAACTCAAAGTACGATTATAATACCTCTTATGCAGGACAACAAACTTGTAGCTTACAAGTTACTACAGTAGTTGCGAATAATTTATTTCTTATGAGTAATTTAAAAGGAGTATATCCTCAAAAAGATTGCTGCTGCTCTGATAAGATAAAGAAAAATTAACTAAAGTGGAATAGATGAAAAACATAGAGCAGAAGATTTTAGATTTTGACTGGCAAACGGTAACAGGAGATATAAATGAAAAAAGTATACACTTTGGTGTCAAGATTCTTACCTGGTCTGTTTTGCAATGAACTCATTCGCAAATACAATAACTCAGATTTATATCGCAAGACCAATACAACTGAAAGACATCCTTTTGGACTAGGCGAATAAAAACAAGTAACCATAACTGAAATATTTTGACAAAATGGCAAAGCAGAGATTCTCAGAATAGAAATAAAATCAGCAGAGCAGTAGGAGTAGCACAGTGACTTTATTAAGTTGGATTTCGTTTTAGCAAGTTATCAATTCTAGTAATTCATCATCAGCACAAAGATTTCATGAAAATAAAATCATTAAAAGGTTTGATAGCCTTTATCTCAACCTATTCTTGATTTTCTTGCTGGAGGAATTAGTGTTAGTAGTTGTTATTATATTGCTCCTCTATGCCCTGAAAGAATTTTTGTTGAGCTTCATTGGCCGCCCCATGTTAGCATACCAAGGCCATATGCATATAAAGTAAAAAAGGAATAACATTTGGAGAAATTCTGGAGTTTTCAACTCTTCAGTTAAGGAAAAAAATTTGTCAGAAAGATAAAACAGTTGTCAAAATTGTACAAATGATGACAAACAAGGAGTAAAATCTAAAGAATCTATACTATTTATTGCTGATCAATCTATATTTATTTGTAAATAGCATCCATGCTATATCATATCACAATTATTCATTTGCTTCAAAAGGATATTTTCTGGACTCTAGCGTGACTATGAAAAGACATCCGTCACATGTGACATTGGAGTTGGCAATTTATGGAAAAGAGAGCTATGCTATTCTTGCTATTTTGAAATTAAAAAGAAAGTAGGAGAGGCTTTATGATATATAACCGATCTGAGTTTGAGATAGATTGAAGCCATACCTAGTCAAATAGATCATTATCGACTGGCAGCAATTCTACTTTGACATAGTTGCAGATAGGGCAATATTTAGATGCAGCCTTCATGTTACTTATCAAATAAGTCGCACACCAAAAGCAAGATTTGCATATTGCGAAATGCTTTTTCTGATGGAGTGTGCTATGTTTTACATTATTTTTACTATTGGCCAAATTCGCATTATTGTTATTATCATTACTGTTTGTACTTACAATATTGGTATTATAATAATTGAAACCTCCTTGATGTGAAGAGGAATAGCTCATATTCATATTCTTAGGCAATCGCATTGCAATAATGCTTATCACTTGGTTAATAAACTTGCATTAACCATGTTAATCATTTCCCATATAGGACAAAAAAAAGAATAACAAGAGAGGATTTCGATAGATATATCCATGAAGACCACTTTTTCAACAATAGAATACATTTTTCTTTTTGAGATATATTATTAATGTCTGTGATATACATTTTATTTATTCCGTGAGTGTGTCTGCTTGTGCTGCTGCTCATCATAGTCACAGAATCTTAGCCAATTCCAGAATGGTAAAATCTATTTATCTATCGATCTGTTTTGTTAGTAGTATTCGCTCAAAATCTATTTGCGGTTGACAAAAGATTGGAACAGATTGGTTGATCTGCCTATACAGCTATGTTAACCACCGGGCTTTTTCGAAAATAGATCAATCGAATAAACAGTTCAACGGATCTTGCATCTAAGATACAACGACCAATCCAGTCATTGCAGGATGTAATTCACAAAAGTACGGGAATGTACCTACTATGATAAACTGGTGAGACCATGATTTACCTGGGATGAGCGAAGTTAATCCGGAATCAAAAGCTTTCCCAGTGTTTGGGTCGTTTAGCCCCGTCCCTGATATTACTGTATGTAGAGAGTTGTCCTTATTGTTCCATGTTACAATCTGTCCAGCCTTTACATTAATTGTTTTTGGTACAAATCCGTTTTCAGGCTTCATGGAGGCTCCTGCCGGAATTGTGACATTATTTTCATGTGTTGTTTGTGTAGCCGCATATGACATTAGGCCAAGTGAAATAAAACCCACTGCTATTGCTAACGCGACCACAACAATGTTACTCGTAGTTGTTCTGTACTTCATTCTTTTCCTCTTATGCTAAATATGGTTGGAATTATATTACTTTTCAAACAAGTTTGGTAGCGCTGTATTATGGATATTACTCTGACATTCCAACCTTCTCAGATTAATCAACAATATGATTAAAGCAGCAATCTCCGTTTGTTTTGATATCTTCTTGATTGTGCTCTTCAATAT
>DATDFS010000131.1:0-3372 GCA_036522495.1 Nitrososphaeraceae archaeon
GTACTGCCAGTCATAATGGCTGCTATGAGTTTAGCTATAGCTATTCCAAGGTTACCAGCTAAAGCGGCATAAACTGCCTTCTTAGAACCGCTACGGCGACTACCACCTACCAACGTTGTAAACTATAATTTAGTTAGTCTATCATATCTATAATAATGTTAATTGATGTTCAATCCATGATTTCTATTCTGTAGATCAGATCAAGGCTTTTTAGAAGGGGTTTTTTGGCAAGATAATTTTGCTTGGATGAAATATGTAGAAGTATAAGCTATATCATGTATATCTGATAGGATATCAGGGATTATCAGAAATTATAACCTACAATAATTACAAAATGAAGATTGAGGAAGACGCTATTCTACCAAGTTGAAATTATCATATGGCCTAGAAACTATTTCAAAGTGACTTTGCTTATTATGCTTAACCAATGATTCTTGATATCGTAACTGTAAGCAGCGTGATTTACGTATGCATTAAGACATAAGAATCTGGATACTCATTCTCTTACACAAACATTTGAATTAGCGATGCTTGCCGTCATTACAACATAAAACTTCATTTGGATTGAAGAGTAAGAATTTAGAGTGAAGTCGCCAAGCTCATACCCTATCCTGTCTCTTAACAAGGTTAAATCCATTTTTTGTTCTTAAAATATATGAGCATGCCTCCAGCCACTGCTACCATTAATAATAAAGAGTAGTAATATCCGAACGGTGAGTGAAGCTCTGGCATAACATCAAAATTCATACCATAAATGCCAGTTATCAGGGTAAGAGGAAGAATTATTGTAGCAATTACTGTCAGTGTTCTGATTGTTTCATTTAGATTTGCGTTCAAAGAAGAGTTATAAGCCTCTCGCAAATTGATAACTCTTTGATACATACTCTCAACGTTATTTTTTAGGTATGTCACTCTATCATTTAATGAACGAATGTTTCTCAGAGAATCCTTACTAAGCTTCGTCAGTACAACTCCATTAATAATATCTGCAAATGCTGCTGTTATCATCGTAAGAGTATTTTCTAAAAAACTGAGTTTTCTTCTAATTAAAAGTATGTCTGAGAGTTGCGACTTTGTGGGCTGCTGCTGAAGTATTACATGATCTTCAATTTGTTCTAATTTGGCGTTAATATTATCTACTATGGGATAGTAACTTGAAATAATTTCTTCTATTGCAAAGCGGTATACCTTTTCACATATCCCTCTGTTATAACTGCTGTCAACATTTCTTTGGTTGGATAATGATTGTTGTTTTTGTTCTTGTTGTTGTTCTGATAGTGGTATGGATATAGATCGATGTGATGGCATCAAACTTTTACTTATTTTTTCTTTGATATTGCTCTGCAACTGTTGACTGTTGAAATTGATTGTAATTATCCATCTTTGCTCTAAAAAAAGATACAAGTCATCTTCTTCAAGATCGTTATCGAAATATGCATGATCGCTAGGGCTGTCGTTATTACTGCCATCCCCATCCTGTCCTTCTCCTTCTTTGTCTCCACTCAGTTTTTGTCTTTCATATTTTATTCCATCAATAATTGTAAACAGATATGAGTCATATTCTTCTACTTTAGAAGGTTGATGTGTATGAACTATAGCCTGTACTGCCAATGGGTGTAGACCAAATACATCTTGTAAACGAAAAATATCACCACGATCATCAGCATGAATCCATAATGATTCTTCTGGATGTTCCATCATCTCTTTTCTGACCGATAAAGGCTCTGAAATATTGACTTGCTTAACAGAATGTCTTCCTATAACATAAGCAGATATTGTCAACTGACCTTTACATGGAATAAGCTTCCTAAAAAGTTCTTGAGGGAATGGTGACGTGTAGCTCTTATCATCCTATAAGTTATAAGTTCTGGAGCTCTGGCTGTGGGTAAAGACGCTGCGAGGTGGATGTAAGATTATACTAAAGCCAAAGCAGACAAGCGTAACTGCATAAAAATGCATACCGGAGTAGTGACCAATTGACACATCACAACTCTTTGGAGATCCTCGCGTTGTTGGAGTTATAGGTATCTTAGTATTGGCTTTGGTCTAAAGTCCATGTTGTTGCTGCTGATATTCCTACATTGCTAAACAATAGTCCTGCTCGACTTGTTACAGAAATGGCTAGAAAATACAATGCATATTTCATACTATGCTTTATGAATATAACAGGATACTGAAAGTATGGGAAGAGAACCAAATATTGTCACCGATGAAAAGGAGGTCGGTTTATTGTATCAAGAGTTGTTAAAACGGTGGAACAAGCGCAGAGCTAGTGAAATGACCGATCTGTTTGCTGAGGACGGTAACCTTGTCGGATTCGATGGGAGTCAGATTAATGGGCGATCTGAAGCTAGAACTGTTCTTAGCCAAATCTTTGCCAATCACCAGACTGCCGCATATCTGGGAATCGTTAAAGAAGTGCGCCTTCTCTCTCCAGATGTTGCTATCCTGCGCGCCGTCGCCGGCATGGTACCGCCAGGAGAGTCGGATATTAACCCCGAGGTCAACGCAGTTCAGACACTCGTTGCTGTGAAGCAGCAGAATAACTGGATTATAGCACTCTTTCAGAACACGCCGGCTGCATTTCACGGTCGCCCAGAATTAAGCGAGCGACTGACAGAGGAGTTGCGACAGGCTCTGCGTACTTCATCCAATGAAATCGATTGAGGAAGCATTATGTTAAGATACTCCACTGGGATTCGGACCAAGGGTTACATAATATTTAATCAAACACATAGTTTATTGTTCATTATACACTTCTCTTCTCTTGACGTTCAGAATCATGGCATTGCATCATTAGTCTAATTAGTTCAGTGTGTTTACTCGGGTAGTGATAGAGCTTTGCAACATTTGATCTAACACAATAAAGGTTAAATTCCTAAATAATAGACGATATTTTTCAGACAATGGGGTCCAAGAATCATAAGCTACATAAAAGAGGCACACTGTTGTTATTGTATACAGCTGTTTCTGTAATATCGGTAATATCATTATTCCCTGTAGTTGAAAGCGTAAAAAAGGCAGCCGCAGCTCCTATTACCGCAATTCCAAATAACACCACCAAGATAAATGAAATCCATAGCAATAATCCTATGAATGAAATAACAACAGTAGCAAAATCAACTAACACGAACAGCTTGACAGTCAACAAAATTCCAATATACCAAGCAACTGGAGGGACATTAGGTCTAACGAAATTAAAATCTGCAGGCTTTCCTCAGGAGGTAGAATCAATCTTTGAAAATGGAACCATAAATGGTGTGGGTAAGGTTACCAACCTTGAAGCATGGATATTTTCTCCTGCAGGCTCGCTTGGCTTCGTTCATGGAGTAATAACTACTAAAGATATACAGATGATAACTTGGACAGCAC
>DATDFS010000132.1:0-6003 GCA_036522495.1 Nitrososphaeraceae archaeon
CTCAAAAGATGGAAGCATAGCGTGAGCTATGGGCATAGGTGGATGACAGAAACTGTGTTCTCGTCTATGAAAAGGATGTTTGGAGAACATGTATCTGCAAGAAGATTTCCTAATATGGTAAAGGAGATCTTCATAAAGGCAGCTCTGTATAACATTTTCAATCGAATGACCTAGCTAACGGCTTGGATAAATTAAAATCCTAATGAATCATGCAACAGAGCAGTATTCTACATACAGATAAATTGCGTCTAATGGTGGTAATTGCCATAACAAAATATTAGCGTACACACTACGTTCAGAAAGTAGTTGATGTTCAGATATTGTTTGTCAGCTGTTGATTCGTATTAAGACTTGATTAAAATAGAAAGAATTATTTTCCATTTATACCTTGCTAATCTATAATCCTCATGGTAGGAAAAATAGTGGTGATAGCTATAACAAAGCATGGAATTGAGATTGCCCGTCAAATAAAGGAGAAGCTATCCGAAGTCCAGATCTATGCCCCGGCGAAGCATAATGATTCTGCTTCTGATATAAATTGGTTTACGGAACAAACAGCACAGCTAGTAGCAAGTCTATTCAAAACTAAAGATGCTCTAATTTGCATATTTTCTCTAGGTGCAGTAATAAGACTAATTTCACCATGCCTTATTGATAAGAAGAGTGATCCTGCGGTATTAGTAATTGATGATAAAGCAAATTTCGTTATCAGTGCATTATCAGGACATCTTGGAGGAGCAAATGCGCTAGCACGACTTGTTGCCTCGTTTTTTATGAATTCGCAACCAGTTATCACTACAGCTGCTGACGTTAATGAAACCATTGCTGTTGATTTGGTCGGAAGAGAATTTGGATGGAAAATTGAAAATAACGAAAATGTAACAAAAGTCAGTGCTTTAATGGTAAATGAAGAGAAAATAGGTTTATACCAAGAAACAGGAGAAAAGAACTGGTGGCATACACCTTCATTGCCTAAGAATGTTATAATGGTCAGAAGCCTTGATGAACTGAGATCACTAGATTTTAGGGGGGCATTAATAATTTCGGATAGACTAATTACTGACACAATTATTTTAGAAAAATCGGTTATCTATAGACCAAAAAGCCTGGTAATAGGATTAGGGCTTCATTGGGACACACATATAAATGACATTGAATCCGGGATTCAAGTTGTAATGAAAGACAAAGGATTAAGTCCCATGAGCATTAGAAATGTTTCATCCATCACTAGAGAAGTAAAGGTAAGGGGATTACATGAGTTTTCGGATCGATATGGTATTCCAATCGAAATTTACGGTAAAGATAGACTTGCAACAGTTAAAGTTCCGAACCCATCGCATATGGTACAAAAATATGAAGGTACCGCAAGCGTATCTGAAGCATCATCAATACTAAGTTCAAAGGGCGAGCTCATAGTTCCAAAACAAAAGTTTCCACCAAACCTTACGGTTGCTGTATCTAGGATAATGTTTGAATAAATTGTTGAAGAAAGCACTGTTAATTGTAGATAGAGGTAGCAGAGAGCCAGATGTAAGATTCGAGCTTAAAGCTATTTGCTCAATTGCAAAGCGCAAAGCAAGATATGATTATACAAACTACTGCTTCTTAGAAGTCGTGCCGCCATTTATAGAAGAAGGCATAATAAAATGTGTCGATAACGGCGCTGACTTCATTACCATAATGCCATATTTTCTGTATCCTGGCATGAAGTTAAAAGATTCAGTTAAACAAAGTGCTAAGATTGGTCAAATCAAGAACTTGAAGATGGTGATAACAAAACCACTCTGTTATCATACTATAATCACTGATGTGGTAATTGATAGAATCCATCAATTAAAAAGCGAGCAGAAAATTCAATTTTCTAATTCTGAATGTGATATTCTACTCATTGGTCATGGCAGTAGTGATAAAAGTGCCAGAGATGCCTTCATTTTTACAGTTAATACCCTAAAACCTTTTTATCGGAATGTAAACTTTTGCTTTCTTGAGTTAGACAAGCCAGATATAAAGGAAGGTATAAGCAATATGATCCTCCAAAATGATCCAAAAATTATTTTATTAGTGCCATATTTTTTACATAAAGGTACTCACATAAAGCATGATGTAATTGTGGATATTAATGCAGCACTTGGAAAATATAACTTTAAAAATGTATTTATGACAAAACACTTAGGAGTAGATGAAAAGTTGGTTGATGTTATAGTTGAACGTGTCCGAGAGGTAGAAAAAAGAAGAATTGACCTCTTATAACAAGAACTACGAAACTCCTGCAAATAGAGAAATGTCAAATAGAGCATTTCAGATAGAAAAGAAAAGCTTAAAGATAATAGATACTGAAATTGGACAACATAATTACAATGAGTTAGAATGGGCTATTGTGCGCCGAGTTATTCATGCAACTGCAGACTTTGATTTTGCTAGGAGGGAAAGAATAATATTTCATAGGGATGCAATCAAATCTGCCTTCAACGCTATCAAAAACAAATGTAACATTGTTACTGATGTAGATATGGTACGTTCTGCAATAAACAACAAGTTAGTTACTGATCTTGGATTGAAGGCTATATGCCATATTTCTGATAATGCACTAGCCAACGAATCTCGCAAATTCAATAGAACCAGATCAGAAATGGCGATGCGTCATGCAGCAAATGAAATGAATGGAGGAATAGTAGCCATCGGCAATGCACCCACAGCATTATATGAAACAATTAACATGATCCGAGAAGCTGTTGCAAAACCTGCACTTGTTATAGGTATTCCTGTTGGCTTTGTCTCTGCTCCTGAATCTAAAGATGAGCTTACGAAGACCAATATTCCATTTATTACCAATGTGGGCAGAAAGGGTGGAAGTCCAGCAGCCTCTTCAATCGTGAATGCAATAATGTTGCTCTGCCAAAATAACAACTAAAAAAGATATACTATCAATTTAGAAGGAAGGCAGATTCTAGTTTATACTAAAGAGGAAGCAGTTACATGGTATATACGCCAATCTTCTAGATTGTACAATAAACGCATATATCCAGATTGTATTGTACAAAGGAATAAACCCTCCAATCAGCCAGTTTCTTTTTCGTTGATATAGACAAGTCGACCTTCAAGACTGAGAGCAATCACGATGGCTTTAAACAGAAACTTTAAGAAATCTCATACAATCTAACCGAAAGTCTGTGTTCATAGTCTGATAATGGTTATGTTTATTATTGTTTTTAATAGCCTTATTGATATATATTTGCGTTTTAATAGTACATATACGATTATCACTTTACCTTCGTCTTATAGATATATTTCATTCAATCTTTACAAAAACTAATACCTATTATGCTATATCAGATATCAGATTGAGATTATGTTTTATTGTCCTTCTAAATTTAAGATAATAATGAATATAGAATAATGAGCACGTCTAATTCATTAAAAGATTGCATCAACAATTAAACATTATCATCAGAATAAGCAATGAGTACAAAAGATATGATACGGCATAACTAAGCTTAGCTAATGTAGATAAGAATACCAAAAAAGTTTAAACAACAACTTCAATATAGAGAATATAAATTGAAAGAAATTCATACCGAGATTGATATTAAAGCATCTCCTGAAAAGGCATGGAAGATATTGACAGATTTTAATAACTTTTCACAATGGAATCCTTTTATTCATAAAATAAACGGAGATCCTAAGGTTGGAACAAAGCTCAAAATACATCTTCATACTGTAACTGGAAAGAATAGAACCTATCGACCAACAGTGACAAAGGTTGAACCAAATCGTGAGCTACGTTGGTCTGGAAAATCTTTTGTACCTGGAATCTTTAATGGTGAACGTATTTTTATTTTAGAACCACTGAAAACAAATCATGTACGCTTCATACATAGGGAAATCTTTACTGGATTAGGAGCAGCTCTCGCAGGCGATCGTTTGGATAAGGATATGTATCAAAGTTTTGTAGAAATGAATAATGCTTTTAAAGAAAAGGTTGAGCAAGCATCTACCTAATTTACTAACCATTCACCCTGCTAATTTTGACCACCGACGCTGGGGCAAAATTCATCGCTATTAGATTGGTGATTAAGGCACCTGTTTATCAATTGGAGTTCTCTGCCATCTTCTCTGAATTCAGTCTTCAAAGTCGGAATCTATTCATAGATAGCGTAGATAGCGAGCATTCATATCTTGAACCACACTTATATTACTAAAGTGCAGACCTTCATTATATAACCTTGACAAGTATCATCAGCTACAGCAGCACCTTCTTACTACAATTAATTATTATTAATATAATAGGATCTCTGATAATACATCCACAAGCATTAGCCTTTGCTCAAGGTTCACAATCAGCAAATTCAGTTCAATCTAAATACATGGTAGTCAAGACAAACCGCTCAGAACGATTTGTTATCCCATATATTGCAGCAAATAATGATAGAATACACCCCCTCGTTTATACTTTTGGTAAACCAATATCCGAAAGTTGGATTTTGAACATACAGAATAACCTGTCTTATGCTTTTAGACCGGATGCAAAGATTGTAATAAAGTTACAGGAACCTGCACCAAGTGAGAAATTCATTGAAATCGCGATGTATGGAGATGTTGCTTCCAAGAGGGTTTGGGCAGCTGTAAATACAAAAGAAGCTGGATATGTTAGAGTATATGATAATTATAAAAATGGAGTACCTGGATGGTCAACAAGGGATCCAATAATTATAGGATATGATAGTAATTCAGGGCTGACGATCAATAGTGGTGCAAAGGTTCTAGTTAATCAATTATCTATAAATGGGTTTACTCTTGGTTCTATTGCAGTTTATGGGAAGGATGATGCATTTTCTCCTATTAACACATACACCGGGGATATATCATTTGAAGCACTTTACGGAAATCCTTCTGCTTCCCCTATTTATTATCTGCCACTTGGTATGGTGATTGGAGTTGGTGGTGTTTTAGGTTGGTTCCTTCTTTTCAAGAGAAGAGAGAATATTTCTTCTTACTAAGATATTTTACCGAAAAGATACGAAACCTTCCTGAGTGAAGTCATTTGGCTTATAAATATTGTTTAGAAATTCATTATCCTCAGATTACGGATAAATCTCCTCTCTGATATTGCAGTAACATTATTTGTATTGTGAATTACTTAATTTGTGAAAGTTCGTATTCATTCTCGAGCAACAATCTTTAAGGCAATTTTAGAACTTGTTAATTCATTGCAACAATCATGAATCATTTCGTTAGGAACATACCCTATATCTAACTATAACTATGAATTGATTGCGAGTCTTATTTCAATGCCAATATCTAATTCCGCAGATGATAAAAATTATTTATTATGACTAAGAGCCTATCCCAAAACTATCCTCCTGTAGATAATAATACAACAAGCTAAAGATACAAGTGCCAGATAGTTTTCTGATTTCTTTTTGTATCTTACCAATAATTTCCTAAACCTGTTATGCCAAGAAAGTCCTTTCTACAACCCATCTTCTTTTAGGATAATATTTACCATGCTTTATCGATTCTTTATTTTCTCCTCTATGGCGTATATGTGGAACATACCTTCTTTTGATAGATTCGATTTCTATTTCTAGATAATCATATCCTTTGTCAAGACACAGATTCTGTTGCTTTAATGGCCTTTGAGTTATCACACTATCCAGCGTATCTTTTGCAGCCTTCATGTCATGTGTATTTGCAGGCGTAATGACAACAGATACTGGAATACCGCGTTGGTCCGTCAGTAAATGCCTTTTTGTACCACTTTTGCTTCTATCTGTTGGATTGGGATCTGTCAGGTCCCCCTAAAGGAGCTTTAATAGATACACTATCAAGTGATTGCCACTTCCATCCAATACCTTTAACGTCATCATAAACTTGTAGCAATCTATTCCATAACCTTTGAAATACTTTTGTTAATATCCATTGTTGAAACCTCCTATGACATGTAGATCCAGAGCCATATTCTTTTGGAAGCATTTTCCATTGACATCCTGTTCTCAATACATA
>DATDFS010000133.1:0-4511 GCA_036522495.1 Nitrososphaeraceae archaeon
TTCATTTACATGGAGACCACCCTAGCGCAGAAGATGGTGTGTTTGAGATAGTAGCGCCGAATGGGACATACACTTATGATTTCATTGCAACACCAGCTGGTGCATTAATGTATCACTGTCATGTCTCGCCAGTGATGCAGCATGTACGAATGGGATTGTATGGTGCATTCATAGTTTATCCAAAAAAACCGTTGCCCCCTGCAAGGGAATATGTCCTTGTTAGTGGAGAATACGATACACAGAACCAACTAAACCCATTACCGGAATATTACATGTTCAATGGTTATGCTGAACAATACATGATGCATCCTCTTCCTGCTAGAACTAACGAGACTGTCAGAATTTACCTTGTAAACATGGGCCTTTCTCCAGCATATGGTATGCATATTCATGGATCGTTGTTTAGAGCATATCCTTCTGGCATTTGGGAGAATCCTCCGTTTAAGGTACAGTCATGGGAGTTGGCTTCAGGTAATGCTGCTATATTGGAGGCAAAATGGCCATGGTCAGGTAAATTCACATTCCATTATCATGGGATACCAGAAGAGAGAGGGGCGATGGGGTACTTTAATGTGACAAATGCTGCTGCAAGTGCAGTGGACGGAAAGGATGTAGCCGTTACAAAATCTATAAACATGGTAGGCTGGCAGGCCAATTTGACAAAGAGCTTACAGAAAGCAGATCCAAACGGAAAGGCAACTACTACTGGAGCCGCCAATATTACCAATAATAATGGGATGGCACATGGAATGGAACAACATCACCAACAACAACGACAACAACCACCACCTTCTTCTTCCCCTCCTACCAATACAAATAAAGTTTCAATATTAAATGGAGCAGCTACTCTCGGCAATAAGGCATTCTCACCGAATCTAATTAGAATCAAAGTCGGAACTACCGTTACGTGGACTAACAACGACAACAACCTGCATACGGTAACATCAGGTATCCCTAACACGGCGAACGCAGGAGAAGCATTTGACTCAGGTTTAACGGCGCTTATAATGCCAACTAAAACATATTCGCATAAATTTACAAATACAGGTGAGTTTTCATACTTTTGTAGGGTACATCCTACGATGGTAGGAAAGATTCTTGTTGTTCCCTAATTCCTCGCCTGCTGCATCATGATAATTAGGTCTTGATATGGCAGCATGAGTTCGTTAGGCACCCAGGCAAGAACAGTATGATAAAATGATAAAATTGATACCATGTTATAGTAATACTACTCTGCGCTCAAAAGAGTTTGATATATTCGCATGCAATATTATTAGCAGGTATTCACTACCTTATTCACAAATACAAATCAAATCTGATTGGAGCAACGAATCTTTACAATAGGGGTAATCCAGTTAAGTTAAATCTAGAGTGGGCAAGTTCATGTTTCAGATCACACAATTTTATACATATAAAGTGCTTTTTTGCATAACTCTGTTATCGGTCAATAATGGCAGAAATATATGCCTTCATAGCGATAACTCAAGTATAATTAACGATAAGCTGTATTGAAATAGTCAATATTTTGTGATTTATCTAGTTATGCAGCAAAGCATATCTAAAGACGTGTAACTAAAATAATAATTTCACTACTACCTTTATAGGATAAGCTGTGTTGACCGCTATATTAGAAATTGCCAGAAATAATAACCATATCTTCTAAGCTTGTAAAAGACCTTGTGGTTCCGCGTCTAACATCTTCTGAAAAAGGTGATAATGGTATAGTTCTAGTTGCAGGTGGAAGCAGAATATACCATGGAGCGCCTTTACTTGCGTCAATGGCAGCTCTTAGAGCAGGTACTGACATCGTATACACTGCAGTTCCTAGATCAAGCGTTGTATCTGTCAGATCTTCTTCTCCAAACATTATAGCACTACCATTACCCGATGATAAATTGACTATAGGATCGGCAAATAGGCTTGTGGCAATGATCCCAAAGAGAGCAGATAGCGCTGCTATAGGTATGGGAATGAGTATAGCGAAACCAGAAGCAATAGTTGCATTAATAAGACAACTCAAAAGTGATGGAACAAAATTACTATTGGACGCTTCAGCCCTAATTCCTGAAGTTCTGCAAGAAATATCTGGAACTAGTACCATTATTACTCCCCATCCCGGAGAGTATAAACGAATTTTTGGAGAAGATGCCGGAATAACTGAAAAGGAACGAATTTCAAATATTAATAGACTTGCAAAAAAATATGGCATAACCATAGTTCTAAAAGGATCTACCAATTTAGTTTCTTGTTCTATTGATGGCAATGGTAATACTGCTGTAATTAAGAGAAGCACTCCTGCAATGACAGTTGGAGGAACTGGCGATGTATTATCAGGTTTGACAGCAGGGCTGCTTACAAAGCTAAAGCCTTTTTATGCTTCTATTCTAGGTTTGTATTTCAACGGGTTGGCTGCAAGTCTAGCGTATAAACAAGTAGGTCTTCATATGGTAGCGACAGATTTGATAGAACATTTACCAAATGCAATGAAAACATTTGATAAAATCAACTCAGGTTGATAGTAATAGCTGTAATGTGAAGCTACACATCTTCGCTTAACATTACTACCTCGCTATTCGACTACAGGAGGATGGCAAATACATCTATTAATGGCTCTAGTTATTTATTTTTGTGGTAGAACGAAGGGTCGGTTTTGCCAATCGGCCATTATTACAACAAGCTCGTGCCAGGATGACTAGAACTCTCATCGATGGTGTTCAGATTGATATGTCCACTGAAGAATGCAAAAAATTACTGAGAAGGCATATTTACACCAAAACAAATCTCTTGATAATGTTTGTAGATATTAATAACTCTACTGAAATGAGCCTGTCTTTACAAGAGAACAAACTTGCTTTAGTCTTACAAAGTTTTGCTCAAGAAATAAGTATTGCCATATCAGGTTACGGTGGCTATGTATTCAAGTATGAAGGTGATGCTGTCATAGCGTTATTTCCTGCAGAGTACGATAATGTAAAAGCATGTAAGAATGCATTGGACTGTTCAAGAGCAATATCAACAATCATCAAAGAAGTTATCAATCCTGCATTTAAGGTAAATGAATTACCTGAAATCACAGTAAGAACGGGCTTGGCTTATGGTTACGCTTTAGTAGTACTTTATGGAAAAGGTATGGAAAGTTCCCATATCGATATAATCGGTTCTAGCATAAGTTTGGCTGCTAAGATTGCATCAATTGCAAAGCCTAATCAGATTTTGATAGGTGAATCCATTTACAATATCTTTAAATCATCATCATCAACAGCAGCTACTCATAATAATTTTTTAAACTATGATAGTAGTAGTTTTAGAGAAATAAATCTCGATCCAACGAAATGGAAGTACCTTTCTCGTTCTGATCCTGAAAGCATGTATCGAGTATACGAGTATCTAGAAAATTGATCCGATCCTATAGTGCCTGTAATTCTCATCAGATGATCAACTATTCATGTTTTCTGTACCCACGAGCATTACAGGTCTCGTTGCTACGGCAATACTAGTCATGAATTCTAAGTAGTGTTCCGTCATTAGGAGATCAGGTCCATCTAAAAGTATAATCGGCTTTCATAGTAGCTTTAGAAGAAGATGACGGTGAATTTACTAACAATGGTGATACTTCACAAGACCATTCTAAACATCAGTCCAAAAAGACTCGCAGTGTTACTTTTAGGTTGGACTCCTCACTATTAGATGAATTACAACGTGAATCAGACCAACGGCAGGTATCACTTAATGTTTTGGTAAACCAGGCTCTAAAGAGATATAGATACAATAGTATTGGTAGCAGAGGATTTAGCGCTTCTAAAGATTTTCTTTTGGGAAGAGTTTCATATAAAATCATGCACTATGCGAAATGTCCGGTAGTTGTAGTAAGATAAAAAGGGAGATGATACACTGGTCTTCGCTTCAAACAAGTTCTATACACGAAAGTAGAATTTGGTTTGAAGATAATGCCTTTATAACGAATTCACGCGCGTCTGAACAGCATTATATTATGACTGGTATCGCGGGTGTCAACATAATAGACTCTGCTTACCGTAATTACACATCTTTATAATTATTGTTTGGATATAATATAGATTGGCAACAGAATTATCTGATGCATCACAAGCAAAGAAGGAGAACGAAAAAGAAGAGGTGAAGATCAAAAGAATACTTGTTCCTATAGACGGCTCAAATTGTTCAGTAAGAGCTGTCAAATATGCAATTGAAGTTGCCACACTTCAAAAAGCACAGATATTCCGTATTCATGTGATAGCAAGCTTGCCTTATGGATACGGAGTTGCCGGATGCGCTATAGATGAGTATTTTGAAGACTTAAGAACTGCCATAGTTTTTACATTCTACTGTAAAAACTTTGCTTTGTCTCCTAAAACATCGATCTCATAGAGTGCCTCACTATTAACTTCCTGTTTCTGGCTCATTTCTGTAGCATAACCTCTTTTTTTCAGATTAGATCGCAGGAATAAGAATAATCACCTTTAAATGATTGGTCTAGTGTTCTAATGTTATTC
>DATDFS010000134.1:0-2036 GCA_036522495.1 Nitrososphaeraceae archaeon
TGAGATAAACCAAGAACCTGATCTAGATGATCTCCTAAAATGGACAACCAAAATTGCAGCACGATATATGGGACAAGATAATGCTAAAGCATATGGTAAAAGAAATGCTGTCATAGGTGAAATGCTTGTCAAGATAAGACCGACTAAAATTATAGCACAAAAAGATATTGTGGGGTAGTAACACAAGTTAGTATACTGCTGCAAGCGATTTGTGCCGCCCTTCTCAGAGCATGGCCTCGATAGTTTGGAACTTTGGAGATGTTTGGGTATTTTAGCAAAGTATTTGCAAAAAGTATTCAAACTAGCATAACCCTTTATGCAACCTTAAAACTTATGTACAAGCATTTGGATATCAAGTTAGTTAATCTTCCTTTGTTTAAGAACACTGCTATTCCTCTATCAAAGACTAACTTTACTATGCTAATTGCGATAGCAGCTGTTGCAATATTGCTCTCAGTCTTTTCCTATCAATATTACACTTTTACTTCTGCTAAAATCTCCGATATTGCTTCACATGAAGTAAAGACAAACGCTCAAATTCAAGTACATGACCTCTCTCAAATATTATCAAATAAATTTGAAAGCATAAGTGCCCTTTTACAAACGCTTGCAGATTCACCAGCTATTCATAATAACGAATACAATAGGGCATCGATTGTTATCAACACTAGACAACAATACTCAAATCAACTCACAGATTTTTACATGTGGCTTGATAAAAATGGCAAAATGAACTGGTTGAGCAATATCAACCAAAGTGCATATCAAAAATACAAGGGAACAGATCTGAGCTACAGGCCATATTTTTCTGTACCCAGAGATACTCATGCGGCATATTATAGTAGTTTAATAGAGTCAAATGACAAGATTCCTAGATTGTATATATCTTATCCAGTAATCAATATGACAGGAAAAGGATCACCGGGGATATTTACTGGTGTTGTCGTTGCATCCATTAGATCTATTACCTTAGGAAATGTCTTACAGCACCAATTAATTCCACAATTTAACAGTACAGTAGGACTACTGGATAGAAAAGGTACAGTGCTATATTCGAACACTCCATCATTTATTGGCAACGATATTTTTGGAAAGGATATACAATCTAGGCTTTCATCCTTACTTCCTTCGGAATCTATAGATTCATTAAATAATCTCCTAAGAAGTTCATTGCAGGGAAGTACAGGCTCAGGTGACATTTCTGCACAGGGAAAAACGAGCACAATATCTTATGAACCTGTGAGCATTAATGGCAAGTACTTTTTGACATTATATATCAGTGCTCCACATAACCTTGCAAGCGACGTTGGTTTATTAATTAATCAACAGAAGAATTTTAGTACAATTATAGTAATTGTAATTGCAGCCGTAGCTTTTGGTATTGCATTTTTGGTCTTCTTGTGGAATAAGAGGTTGAAAGTTACTGTAGATAAAAGAACTGCAGAACTAAAGACAGCAAATGAACAGCTAAAAATACATGATAAAATGCAAAAAGAGTTTATCAACATCGCCAGTCATGAAATAAAGACTCCAACTCAGGCTCTTCTTGGTTATTCAGAGCTATTACAAAGACATCCTGAAAAAATAGAAGAAATATCTCAGGCAATATTTAGAAATGCTAACCGATTACAAAGACTTACCAACGATATCCTTGATGTCACAAGAATTGAAAGTCAGACATTAAAACTACGTAAAGAACAATTCGATCTAGCTGATTTGATATCCAGCATTGTAGAGGATTTCAAAAATGATATTCAAAAGAAAGGTAGTAATATTAAGTTATTATATGAACCCAAGGCCCATCTGATATTAGAAGCTGATAAAGGAAGGCTAACCCAGGTAATATCTAATCTGTTAAGTAATGCTATTAAGTTTAGTAAAAAAAATGGTGGAAAGATATCTATTGCTACTACAATGCAAAATAGTAATGATAATGATAAGAAAGTCTTTGTTAGTATCAAAGATGATGGAACAGGTATAGATCCTGCTATAATGCCAAGGTTATTTACAAAATTTGCTACAAAATCAGAAGCAGG
>DATDFS010000135.1:0-5783 GCA_036522495.1 Nitrososphaeraceae archaeon
CATTTAGCAGAGCATGGAAGGATGGATTATCAAGCGCAGATGCGTACTGGGTATTCCCTAATCAGGTAAAGAAAGGGGCACCGACGGGCCAATTTCTTCCAAAAGGCTCTTTTGTCATTGAAGGTAAAAGAAATTTTTGCAGGGGTATTGAATTAAAACTTTCAATAGGGCTGGTCCAGATTGAAAAAAAATACTCAATTGTTTGTGGACCTTTGAACGCTGTAAGAAAACGAAGCTTGGTATTTACATCGTTATTACCAGGTGGAATCGATCCAATGAATCTTGCAAAGAAAGTTAAAAGTGAATTCGTAAGATCTATTTCTGAATTTGATCAGGATCTGGCAGAATATTGTAAAAAAATATCCTTAGACGAATTTATAAGAATGCTGCCTCCTGGACAATCCAAAATAGAGCGAGCGGAAAGAGGATTAGCCATTAATGATATTATAAATGTATAAATTGAATCAAGTCGGTTAGATTTGTTTTTACCACTCGATATTCCTGAGTAATCGCATTGTACAAAAGAAGATTAGAAAGACAATTAAACCAAATATCCTAAATTATATTGTGGCTAAAAAACTAGTAGAAAATACAGATGCAAACATGACGACAAGAGTGCTGGTAAGGGATATAATGAATAGCCCTGTAATCACAGCTATTCCAAGCGATAACATCGCTGACATCGCAATGAAAATGAAAGAGCATACTATTGGTAGTGTAATTATAACTGACAATGATAAACCAGTAGGAATTGTCACTGATTGGGACGTTGTATCAAAAGTTGTGGCAAGCAATTTAGAGCCATCTACCGTTACGGCAGTAAAAGTAATGCAACCCATTCATACCGTCGAGGCAGGAGAAGGCATAACTGAAGCAGCACGGATATTTAGAAAAAATAATATCAAGAGATTAGGCGTTGTATACAAGGACAGACTAGCAGGAATAATTTCTAGTTCTGATGTCATTGCAGTTACTCCAGAGCTAGTTGATGTGGTATCAGAGAAGGCTGCTATGATAAGAGGTGAAATTGGCAGACCGGCATCTGTCGTGTCCGGATATTGTGATGAATGTGGAGAGTGGTCGGATGTGCTAATGTACTCTGAAGGAACATTCACCTGCGAGGTATGCAGGGGTTCATAGTTATTTCAAAATAAAGTGCAAAAGTGAATTATGATTCCAGAACATATCACATATTAATTATTTTTCCATAAATCAGATAATCTAGCTAATTATTTTTCTTTTAACTTAGATTTCATCAAAAGATTAAAATCACGTAGTTCTGAAAAGTCAATGAATGAGTTTAAATTCTTTAGAAAGAACCATTGATAAAGTTCTTTCACAAAAAGAATCGGAATTAATTTCTGAAATTGATTCTGCACTTCAGAATTCATTAAAAAATTTAGAATCTTCCAAGAGCACTCTTCAAGTAGAGTATGACGCTATCATTGAATCTTCGAAAAAACAAGCTGAAAATCTAAAACGACAAATAATAGGATCTAGCACCCTGACCGCCAGAAACAAAGAGTTAATCATAATCGAATCAGCAATAGATGAAATTTTTACCAAGGCAAAAGAAAAACTAACGCAAAGTAATAATGAAAAAAATTATGAAAAATTGCTAACCCGGATGATAAAAGATAGTGTTTCAAAGTTAGGTTCTGATATAGTCATACAATGCAATAAAGCAGACCAAAAGCTAGTTAGAAATATATCGTCACAAGAATCAACCGGCAAAAACATGAAAGTGAGTGTATCTGATAATTTTCTGGATATACTCGGAGGAATAAAAGCAACTACAGTGGACGGGACGATGACTTTGGATAATACACTTGATTCTAATATCGAAAGCCTCAAACCTTTAATAAGGAAAGACATCGTCCAACTGCTTAGAGGGGAGAATAAGTAAATGGTAGCAAAAGGAAGAATAGTTTGGGTTAGCGGGCCAGCAGTTAAGGCTGATGGAATGTCGTCTGTAAAAATGTATGAAACAGTGGAGGTTGGTGATTCAAAACTAATTGGAGAAGTTATCAGATTAACTGGGGACGTAGCGTTTATTCAAGTTTATGAATCAACATCCGGACTCAAACCCGGGGAAGATGTAATAGGTACTGGTCAGCCACTTTCAGTTCTTCTCGGTCCAGGAATTATTGGTAGGATTTATGACGGTATACAAAGACCATTGGATGAGATTGCTGAAAAGTCAGGAGCCTTCATTGGTAGGGGAATTACTACAAGCCCTGTTGATCTGAAGAAGAAATACAAATTTAATCCGTTAGTAAAAAAAGATGATACTATTTTTGGGGGTTCAGTCCTTGGGACAGTAGAGGAAACACCTTTGTTAACTCACAAAATATTAGTTCCTCCAAATTATCCCGAATCGACACTTAACGATATCGCCAAGGAAGGAGAATATGATTTAGAACAAGTCATTGGACAGGCTAGCAGCAAGAATGGAGATAAAATTCAACTAAAAATGTATCATAAATGGCCGGTCAGGAAACCACGTCCATATGCCGAAAGATATGATCCCACAGTACCACTTGTTACTGGTCAGAGAATCATTGATACTTATTTCCCTATAGCAAAAGGTGGAACGGGTGCAATTCCAGGAGGATTTGGCACAGGAAAGACTGTTACACTACATCAAATAGCTAAATGGGCGGATTCAAAGGTTGTAGTCTACATTGGTTGTGGAGAACGAGGAAATGAAATGACTGAAGTTCTTGTTGAGTTTCCACATTTAATTGACCCTAGATCTCAGAGACCATTAATGGAAAGAACAGTACTTGTAGCTAATACTAGTAACATGCCAGTTGCCGCTAGAGAGGCGTCAATTTACACAGGTGTTACTATGGCAGAATATTATCGGGACATGGGTTATGATGTAGTTCTTGTTGCCGATTCTACAAGTAGATGGGCAGAGGCGCTCAGAGAAATGTCGGGTCGTTTGGAAGAAATGCCCGCAGAAGAGGGTTATCCTTCGTACTTGGCCTCAAGACTTGCAGAATTCTACGAAAGAGCAGGTCGAATTAGAGCACTTGGATCACCAGATCGTTCCGGTTCTGTAACATTGGTAGGCGCAGTATCTCCATCGGGAGCAGACTTTACCGAACCAGTAACAACTCACACAATTAGATTCATCAAGACTTTTTGGGCGCTAGATACTAGATTGGCATATTCAAGGCATTATCCGTCAATTAACTGGATGCAGTCTTATTCTGGATATCTTGAAGACATATCAAAGTGGTGGAAGGAAAACGTAAGCCCTGATTGGTATGATCTGAGAGCAGAGTCGTATCACATATTGCAGCGTGAAGATACACTAAAAGAAATTGTTAGATTGTTGGGACCTGAGGCGCTTCCCGACGAGGAAAAACTTGTTCTAGAGGTAGCCAGAATGCTAAAGATCGGAATACTGCAACAAAACTCTTTTGATAAAGTTGATACATATTGTGGCCCGGCGAAACAATTGAAGTTGGTTAGATTGATGGTAAAGTTCTACAAAGAAGCACAAAAAGCCCTAAAAGAGGGAAAATCCTTAGCAGATATCAGAGCATTGCCAATAATTACTACCCTGTTAAAGGCAAAGTTTGAAGTTACTGATGAGGAGATTTCAAAGTTAGAAGATATGGAAAAGCAATTATCCGATTCATTCAAAGGTAACATTGAGGAGGTAAAAGTCTCTGTCTAAAACTACTGGAATAGAATATACAAAAATTGCCGAAATAAAAGGACCACTTATGATAGTAGATGGTGTATCTAAAGCATCATTTGACGAACTGGTGGAAATTGAAACAAATGACGGTGAAAGAAGATTAGGAAAAGTTCTAGAAATAGGATATGGTAAAGCGGTAGTTCAGGTTTTTGAAGGAACAACCGGACTAGCTATAACTGGAACAAAAGTAAAGTTTCTCGGAAAAACCATGACCATGCCTGTATCTCAAGAACTACTCGGAAGAGTGTTCGATGGGCTAGGTAGACCAAATGATGGGTTACCTGATCCAGTTGCTGATAAATTCCTTGATGTGAACGGAGAGCCAATGAATCCACAGAGTCGAGAATATCCAACTTCATTCATTCAAACAGGCGTTTCTGTTATTGACGGTATGTTAACCCTTGTAAGGGGTCAAAAGTTGCCTATTTTTTCTGGCTCTGGAATGTCACATAATATATTAGCCGCACAAATCGCACGACAAGCTACTGTTGTAGGGACCAACGAAGATTTTGCTGTAGTATTTGCAGCTATTGGAGTCCAATACTCTGAAGCACAGTACTTCAAGAGAAGCTTGGAGGAATCAGGTGCTTTGAGAAGAAGTGTTTTGTTCGTTAATCTGGCAGATGATCCTGCAATTGAAAGAATCATAACTCCGAGAGTGGCCTTGACTGTTGCAGAGTATCTGGCATTTGATCTAGGTATGCACGTATTGGCCATACTGACTGATATGACCAATTATGCGGAAGCCCTTAGAGAAATCAGTGCCGCTAGAGAAGAGGTTCCTGGAAGAAAAGGATATCCTGGATATCTGTATACCGATCTGGCGAATAATTATGAACGAGCAGGGAGAATTAAAGGAAAAAGTGGAAGTGTTACTCAAATGCCGATATTATCAATGCCAGCAGATGACATTACACATCCTATACCTGATTTGACCGGTTATATTACGGAAGGACAAGTGGTTCTAGGAAGAGACCTTTTTAGAAAGGGGATATATCCGCCAGTCAACGTTATGATGTCACTTTCTAGATTAATGAAGGATGGTGTTGGAGAAGGAAAAACTAGATCAGATCATATGGAGGTGGGCAACCAGCTATACGATGCTTATTCTAGGGCACAAGAAGTAAGAGCATTGGCAGAAATTGTAGGAAAGGCAGGGTTGACCGGAGTTGATTTGAAATATCTTGACGCTGGCGATAGTTTTGAGACGCAATTTCTGAAACAAAGTCCTGATGAAAATAGAAATTTGGATGAAACACTTAGCAGGGCATGGGATATTTTAGCTACTTTACCAGAAGGGGAACTAACCAAAATTAAGGACAAACATATTCAGCAGTATTATAAGGGAACCAAGTAAACTATAGTCCATAAAAATGTCATTTGGAAAAAATGTTACTGCAACGAAAATAGAACTGATTAAGATAAGGAGATCGTTGCAAGTTAGCAGTATGGTTCACAAAATACTAGATGACAAGAGAGAAGTGTTACTAAAAAAAATTGATGAAATGATAGAAGAAGCTAATAAAACTAGAGGTGATATTTGGTCTCCACTTTCTGATATTTATTCTGCAGTATATGATTCGTATATGTCCCTTGGAACATCCACACTTGAATCTATTTCAGATTCGACTCCAGGTATAATGGAGGTAAATGTAAATGTGAGAAGGATAGTTGATGTCAAAATTCCCACTCTACAGATAAAAACAAAACAAGGGGGTCAAGACCTATCTTATGGATTCTCAGAAACAAACGTGTATGTTGACAAGGCATCTAAATTGATAAAGAATATGCTACCACAAATATGTAAAGCGGCCGAATATGAAAACGCCATTTTCAGTCTGGCAAAGGAACTTGAAAAAACCCAAAAATTAATCAACGCACTTGAATATGTTATAATTCCGCAGTATCAGAACGCCATTTCCTTCATTAAGGGAACGCTGGAAGAACGTGAGCGAGAAGAATTTGTAAGACTGAAAAAAGTAAAAGTTGTTTTAGATAAGAAAAAGAATATAGAGTACACGTAATAATGCATATTGATGGTTGCAAGTAAGATGGAGGCTGATATTAT
>DATDFS010000136.1:0-5946 GCA_036522495.1 Nitrososphaeraceae archaeon
CATTTTCTGGCTTACGACATTTATCTAATAGCAAAGGACATCATCTCTTGTCATGTCAATAAACTTTGCAACGCCTACAACCTTTGATAACTCTGCTAAAAACTGGATAGTGTATCTTTTGTAACTTAGTCTTGGATTACCTCTCTTTTCATTGCTATGACATACTCACATATCGTTAATGCGTTTTCTTTAGATAGCCTGTTCCTATCTCTTAAGATTAGTTCACAAAACTTGTGCATAGTAAAACCTTCAGTTGCTATATTGATTTTCCTTTCTAACAATGATAAACTAATACTATCAGTATTCCTACATGCTGATACTTGTGTCGCTGATGGTATTAATATTTCAGCTATCGATTTGTTTGAATGCCCTGCAATATAATCTGTCTGTTTGTAGCGATGGTCGACAGGCTAATAATATTTTGTATGAGAATACTATAGAAGTGTAATCTTAATATACTTTATGAAATATAATATTACTATAGATATTTATAATAGAATATAGTATCAGAATAAAACTTAGAAATTTATAAATGCCATATACCGCCTCTTCCTTTGATGTTTAACAACCGTAAGACGGCACTATCCGCGCTGGTCATTGCAGCTGTACTTGTTGCATCCTTCTTTGCTATTAGCTTTGTACAAGAAGCTTCAGCACAAAATGCTACTGGCGGCAACATGACTGCGGGCAGCGCGATGACGAACAGTACTGGTGGCGGCAACATGACTGGCGGCAACATGACGAATGCCACAAAGTAGGGTAAGAGAGTAACAAATATTCTATAGGTACTCAACCTTTTATTTTTTCTAATTCAAGTAATTAGTGTGCGCGCTTATTGACTGACACAGAAAAAAAGTTTTAAGAAATTCTAGGTTAAAAATTTTACTTTAACTGGGGTAGCGAAGAATGTCATTCTTTTCCTACGGTTCAGTTATTTGTCTACCTTATAACGGAGTTCATCAACGTAATATGCCTTGTCCACCAATGAATAAAGTGAAGCTGCATCAAACGAGGATTTTCTTCTGGGAGTCCCATCTTTTTCAATAAGAATACTAGTACTCATTGTCTCATAGTAGATTCTATAGAATATTAACCTATCTTGGAAATCTATTAGTACGAGACACGAGGTTGTCAACGGTTTAAAGTATGTCAGTGCTAATACACATAAGAATGAGATCATTGCTAAAATTGGTCATAAAAGTAATACGGGAGAGATTTTGAATGGGTAAAAGGAAGAAAGTAAAAGAGAGCAAAAGTGAGAAAGAAGATCAACAATTACAATCAAGAATTGAGGGACGGGAACTCGAGGAAAACCAAAAATTTCAATACTAATTCCTATTTTTTGATAGCATCCACGATGTGCCAGTTGGTTTTTTTGTCATCATTACAAAAACCATGATTTATTAAATGCTCGAAACACAGATTGAAAATATCATCGAATGAATCATATTATTATAGTACTAATATGAGTAGTAATGCCAACAGTGGAATGAAACTACGTAGGTCAATATTACAATAATAGACAAGAATTATCTTATATCTAAACAGTAATGTTCTTTGAAGTATAGTTTCATCTATATTAAGAAGGCAAGAACACTAGTATAGTTGTAGAGCGTTTTTGGCTGCGATCATGTATTTTAGGACGGATTACTATTATTAGAAATGGAGCTGTCCAAACTGGCTAGACAGCTTGACTCTAGTTAGTTTAAATCATACTTTCACATACTTGATAATATTGCAGACATGGTTACAATGACAGCAGCATCAAAAAGGAGGAAGGAAAAGGAATTAGTGGAGAAGAAGGCTAACCAAGAACGCTTAGTTGGTATAATAGATACACTTGAGAATATCAGGAACAACTACCCTCAAATTCATCGGAATACAAAAAATAAGATAAATGCGCTACTTGGGATATTGAAAGACAAAAACGAGGTTAATTTATCGATTCGAGCAGCAAATGCCATTAGCATATTAGATGAATTAACACGAAATAAGCGGACAGAATCATATATTAGAACCATGTTGTGGCAGGTCGTATCAAACCTTGAAGGTGTAAGGGAAAGATGATGATTAAGATATCTGCTGGGCATCCCATCATTATTACCGAATTTCAGAGATATGACGAAGATGGTGAAAAAGTGATACATTTAACTAGTAAGATGCATTTAGACAGGAGCCTGATGAAAAAATTTCAGAAGGTTGTTAATAAAAACAACAGCACCGCTAGCGGGGTTAAAAATAGCGAGAGAAAAAGAAATGACTTGTAAGGGTATTTGTATACGTCACAAGGCTCAAAAGCCTACTCGTATTGGACGTTATGCCATTGGACAAAAACGCTGTCAGATATGTGAGATATTTATAAAATGGGATGGATTGTGGTGCCCTTGTTGCGGATACAAATTACGAACAAGACCGCGTAACATAAAGTTTAAGGCTCAGTTAAGAGAGCAAAAAAAGGAGCAGATACAATCTAGTATGGTTATGTAATATGGGAGAATACACAGTTTGGCACAACCAACTGAAATGAATAACAATAGTTCGATAGATAGGAAAAGTTATCTGATCGAAACTGTATTTCGACAATATTGGATAGGAATGGGAAAAAGCTCCCTGCAGTAAGCTCAAGGAATTTCCCAGTTGATATCTGAACCTGATATTAAAATCCCAACGGTTCACTACTTAAGTTCTTGATCATATCAGAGTGTTTCTTAGATAACCATAGGTACTAGATGCCATCCCATATAATACGTAAATTGTCCGAACACCAAGCACAAAACGTTAATTATCTCTTAAGATAATATTTTTCAATAGGTGCCGTTCCTTTCTTAAAAGTTACGATTAGTATATCTCCTGCATTATAAGGACAATTTGGAATAGCACGTGGCTGGTGGTCTGATGCTTCAACTATACATGTTCCTTGTTGATCCTTAATCACTACTTTTGATTCCTCAGTCACTTCGTTTCTTATTAGATCTTTAATAGGAAAGCCAAACATAGCCTGAACTGCGAAAAAAGATCCCAAAGCTATTACTCCCACGAGATTTCCTAATTTCTTACCAGGCATTCCAGAATAGATCGGTTGATCGGAATCAGAATTGTACCCCCTAGGTAGGAGAAAGAGCAGATAAGAAGAATAAGAGCTTTCACCTTCATTGATATGATACAGTTACTTGTTAACCTGATTTGATTTAGCAAAATAACTTAATAATGATATGAACATGACTTTCCAGCAGAAAGATTCATGATGCTTCTATTATAGGCTATACATTGCTTACACACTTACTTTAAGAATTTCTATCTGCCAACGACATATGGTCATGGTTGTAATGATGCTCTATTTACTAACACTGTTCCGACATCTGCCGGAGGCATACCTGAACCAAGATACAATTCTTCAATCTATAGGATCTTTTATAATCTTATTGTTGATTATGCGAATCCCAGTAGAATCTTTACTAGATCAGGGTTTGGAGTAAAAATTTGTAATAGTACAATTCTTGGTTTCAACCGACATCATTCCACCAGAACAATCACCTGACAGAGTTAAGTTGTAACCCGGTGGCTTCGTTTCAGTAATGCTATACATTCCCATGTGTAATTGTACGCGAGTACCAGATGAATTACCCGGGAAGGAACTGGGCATAGGATCGTTAGCATGAATATTGATTGTAAAATCAGATGGCTTCTTACTACCACCGCCTTCATTAATCACTTTATTCGTTACTATTAATGTTCCATGTACCTGATTGATTGATGGTAAAGATGATATTGATGTTTTATTTTCTGTAGCAGATTTTGCATACATAGATAAACTCGGTGCAGTTAACAATATTGAAATTGCCGAAATTACGGTTAAGATCAAAGTATCAGCAGGTTTCAAAAGCGACATAATTTTTACACTCTTTGGCGTGTAATAAGTTTGATCATTAAACTCAAATTCTATTTGCAGTTCGAACAGTCTAAGTTGGGAAAAATTTAAATCTTTCTTGGTTAACGAAGCAATGTGGCCCAAAAATCAGAGTATCCTTCTACTAAAAAATTATTCCTTGGTGGGCTTGCCGCTGGGGCGATAGCTCTAGCAGTATCCTTACTTCTGAGATTATTTGCTGGTGGATTATTTCTCCCTGAAATTGCATCTCAAACTTTATTCTCTCTCACGCCTGGACAAGTTGAATCACAAGCTGTAGGGACATTAGGCCCAATCGCTAAATACTCTGCATTAATAGGTGCCGTAGTTGCAAACATCATACTGTATGGTTTGATTAGTTTATTATCTCTTGGGATATTGCATAATAAACTCCGTTTGAAGGGATATGTCGGAAATGCAATACAATCTTCACTTTTGGCCTATGTTATTCTGCTCGTTGTTGGTGTTGTGCTCTTTGCTTTTGCTGAAGCTGACGTTCAGACAAAACTCAGCTCTATCCGGCTTATAGCCATTTTTCTTGTTCCATCTAATATCGCTTTTGGATTCATCTTGTCATCTTTCTATGAGAGGATATCACCAGCCCAGCCAACCAACGTTACCGAAAAACAACCTGCTAGCAAAACAGAGATCGATTACAAGAAAAGGCTACTACTCCGTGCGGGTATTGTATCAGCGGTCGCTTTACCCATCCTCTACTTTGGGTTGGGTAGCCTTATATCCCCTAGAGAGGCAGTACAACAATCTCCTTCGCTTTTGCTATCACAGTTCCAAAAAAGTTCCAAGTCCAAACCCTCAGGCTTCGAGGATCCTGAACTTGCGCCGCTTCTTGGGTCCGAGATAACACCAACTGATCTTTTCTACAGAATAGACAAAAACCCTATAGTACCCGTAGTTATGGCGAGTACTTGGAAGCTAACAGTGAAAGGACTAGTTACCAAGCCACTGGAAATAAACTACGCAGAATTAAGGAATATGCCTTCTGTAGAGGAGTTTGCCACACTCGAATGCGTAAGTAACAAGATAGGAGGCGAGTTGATCAGCACTGCAGTATGGAAGGGCATACGTCTAAAAGATCTACTTGAGAAGGCACTAGTGATGCCAAGCGCTAAATACATTGTTTTTAGGTGTTATGATGGCTACGATGTTGGAATACCCTTGGAGAGAGGACTTTTTGATGGGAGTATATTAGCTTACGACATGAATGGAGCCTCCCTGACTGCTGAACATGGGTACCCAGTCAGAGCTATCGTTCCCGGATGGTATGGAATGATGAATCCTAAGTGGATAACAGAGATAGAACTGGTTGACCAAGTTTATGAAGGCTATTGGCAGAGGAAAGGCTGGAGTAATAATGCTAAATACAATACTCAGTCATTCATAGCTATTCCAGATAATGCATCCGTCAGGCAAAGATTTAGCGGTTTGGCAGCTGTCTCGGCTGTTTCTGGGATGGTTACAGTTGCTGGTGTGGCTTTCGCAGGGGACCGAGGGATATTGAAAGTTGAGGTGAGTAATGATGGTGGTGTCACTTGGAAAGAAGCCCGCCTTAAAGATCCCCTATCACCATACACGTGGGTCCTGTGGACAACACAAGTGAACCTGAATGATAATAAAGGTAATCACAAGCTCACTGCTAGATCGACAGATAAGACCGGAAACATTCAGACAGCTGAGTTAGCTAATCCCTTCCCAAACGGAGCAACAGGCTACCATGTGATCAATGTATAGATAGAAATGATATAGATTCATTTAATTCACTATATCTATTTACCTTTAGTACAACTTTGCATTGCCCGTCAGCTTTCCAGTCCGCCGGCGGCAGTGGATGATCGTGCTGATGACTTACCTAACATCTTGGTAATAATTGTGGAGTTCTACAACGCTTTTCCCGGCTCGCAGCGTGACTCGATCTATTCGTAGAGTATCCAATCACTTCCCATGGTTGTTGGATTTGAGGATGGAAGCATTTTATTCAACTAGTGCGTTTTGATTTAGAACTAAACTTCTTAGTGCACTAC
>DATDFS010000137.1:0-6313 GCA_036522495.1 Nitrososphaeraceae archaeon
AAGGCCATAGAATCAGGGATAATGGTGTTTATGACATCCCAATGCATTTGGGGTAGGATCAGAATGACTGTGTATGATACAGGAAGGGATCTACTTAACATAGGCGTAATCCCCTTATCGAATATGATACCGGAAACTGCCATAGTAAAGGCAATGTGGGTTATTGCCAACAGCAATAGCGTGGAATCTGCCACGAAAATGATGCAAGAAAATCTTGCCAATGAAATATCTGCAATAAGTCCTATAGAGGATAGATAGATGGATGGAAGTACGATAACAGTAGATCTGTCCTTATGTTATTGCCATCTGAATCGTTATAAGATTTACAAACAGAAGCGCCAGTTTTTGGGACAAAGGTTCACTGTTACGGAAGTGTGTAGCGTAGCATAACTTGTTGTCGTTATTGTTGCCGTTATCGTTGCTATTTCGCTAGAACAATAGTTGATCCATCATGTGTGAACGTTCCAAAATTATCTTTTGCTTTTAAGATGGCTGAACTGGCTGGTAATCCTTTTTTATTTTCGTTAAACGATTCTTGTATGACAAGTTTGAGTGCCTCGGCACCTTTAGTTATGTGCCTGTTATAATCAGACGACTGCTGTTCGACATTTTTGTAGCTGTTATCAATCTTAAATAATCCAAACTTTGCTTCAGGTTTGTAGCCCTCCTGCCATTCATAGTTATCCATAAGAGACCAATGTAGATATCCAATAACTTCTGCACCGTCATCAATAGCTCTTTTGACTTGCTGAAGATGCGCTACTATAAAGGGCGCACGATACCTATCAGACCTGTCGGCTACGCCATTTTCGGTGATAAACAATGGCATGTTTTTCCACTGATTTTTCATCCGCATAATCAAATCATATACTCCTTCAGGATAGATTTCCCAACCTAAATCGCTTAGTATGCTATGAGGTTGCTGATGCCTCTTCTGTTCATGCAGATTGTCTATCAATGCTCCGCCGACGAATCTTCCTGAAGATAAGGCTACTATGTTGCTATGATATACATGGACACGCCGATAATAATCAACACCGATAAAATCAGCCTTATTTTTCCAATCTTTGTGTAGGATAAAATCTTTGCTATCTTTGTTATGTCTTTGAAGTGTGTTCAGATAGTTCAGATCTTCTTCTCCATTAATGACAGCATTGATAAAGTAGTCATTTATAAAATACTCAAAGTTCCTGGCAGCTTCGCAATTGTCTCTTAGAGTTATGCTTACTATCCTGGAAGGTTTAGATGGGCTAACTGCCATCATCAAATGTGCAAAACCAACCCTTTTCGGGAGGCCATCTCCATCGGCATCGATATCATCAAGGTCTGTGATTTTATCATAGGCTTGAACATGTGCCTCTATTAGATTATGCAGTACCTTTTTTGCGCGATTACCGTCAAGGAAAAACCCAGGGGGCGATAGACCTGCTATATATCCGACACCGATGACAGATGCAACTGGTTCATTTAGGGTGATCCAATAATCAACCTGGTCTTTTAATTCTGAAACCACTCTCCCGACAAATTTAATAAATTCTTCAACTGTCCTATAGTTCTCCCATCCTCTAAGAGAGTTCCAATAAGGATCTGTTGAAGGCGGAACTCCAATTGGAGCATCTCTTAATGGCGGCGGTAACAATTGTTGTCCTATTCTCTTTGTAAACGTTCCAGGTGGAGTCAACACCCATAACGGGAGTGTGAAATGATTCAACGTAACAACGGGCACTAGTTCCCTCTCCCGCATACACCTTATCATTACCTTATAGTGATCGATTACATCCTGATTCCATTCGTCTTTTTGCGGTTCTATACGAGACCATTCTAGACTAATTCTAAAAGTGTTCATTCCCAGGCTTCTAGCACTATCAAAGTCTTTTACATAGAATTTTGGATCCCAAAATCTGACAGCTTCTCCAGCAGGCTGTAAAAAGACTTGGGGTCTACCTTTATAATATACACTTGGTCTTGTCAACGAAGAAATTCTTTTCTTAACATGTTCCGATCTTGTAAAAAAATCCCAGTCGTTGTCTGCAATGCCTCCTTCTACCTGATAAGAAGATGTGGCAACTCCCCACATGAATTGATCACCTTCCATTATATTTTAGCGCCTCAGTGATACTTTGATCTAATGCTTACCGAATTCCTAACTGAAGGTATCATCAGTAAGTTTATCCTCATTCCGTAATTTTAGTTTCCCCATCAAATCCTTCAACCCGGTGTTGTCAGAGGTTAGTTTGCAGTCACAGATATAACTGATTTTGTTTTGTTTTGTACGATAACTCACAGTTTACTCAGTTGTTTACCTATTTGGACTGGATAAGTAATTTTAGAAGGCTTGTATGCAAGATTAGAAGCACCTCTATTTAATACTACGCAAGGCTTAAAAGTTGTATAAAGCATTTTGAATATGATACCGACAATGAATCCAGAATCCATTAACGTCAGGGTCGGTCTTGAAATTCATCAGCAACTTGCGACAAAAAATAAGCTATTTTGTGACTGTAGCTGTGAAGAGGCTGAAAAATATAAAATATTCTTTGAACGCAGGCTGCGTCCAACACAGAGTGAACTTGGTGTATATGATCCTGCAGCAATATTTGAATCCAAAAAAATGCGTACCATAAAGTATCGCGCTGCGGCTGGTTCATGTTGTTTAGTGGAAGCTGATGAAGAACCGCCACACGAAGTTAATGGAGAAGCGCTTGAAACCGCATTAATATTTTCGCTTGCTCTCCATTCCAAGGTTGCGGATGAAATACACATTATGCGCAAAATCGTTATTGATGGTTCCAATACAAGTGGATTTCAGCGTACAATGCTGGTTGCGAATGGCGGCCATCTTGACATTAATGGTAAAAAGGTTGGAGTGCAGACCATTTGTCTAGAGGAAGATGCAGCGAAACTGATTTTAGATAATGGTATGATTAGGGAATATGGGCTTGATAGATTAGGAGTTCCACTTGTCGAAATTGCACTTGAACCAGTTACTGGCAAACCTCAAGAAATAATGCAGGTTGCACTTACCCTGGGCAGGCTATTGCGAGCAAGTAAGAGGGTTGCAAGAGGACTTGGAAGCATCAGACAAGATGTTAACATTTCAGTCGAAAATGGCAACGTTGTTGAAGTAAAAGGCGTGCAGCAATTGGATCAACTGATTAGCGTAATCGAATATGAAATGCGAAGGCAACATGGTTTGATCCTGATAGCTCAAAAACTAAAAAAAGAGAAGCATCTTGTAGACGGGATTGGAGATAGGATTGAAGATGTGACCAGTATCCTAAGCAGGTCTACTTTAAACATAGTGAAAAAATCACTTGCTGACTGGGACGCTAAGGCTGTTTTCAAGGCAATCAGAGTAAGAGGTTTTTCTGGCATAATTGGATATGAACCATATCCGGATATCAGGATAGGAAAGCAGTTAAGCGAATTAGTCAGATTCTATGGTCTAGGCGGAGTATTTCATTCCGATGAGTTGCCAAATTATGGCATCACTGGCGAAGAGGTTGATGCAATTAAGAAGAAATTGGAGTTAGTTGCTGATATCGATGCCTTCGTAATTGTAGGCGGGCCCAATGATAAAGTGGAATTTGCCGTAGATGCCATAATTCAGAGATTAAAATTGGCATTGGACGGCGTACCCGCCGAAACTCGTGCAGCAACTTTTGATGGTAAAACTATCTTTAGCAGACCAAGACCTGGAGCTGCAAGGATGTATCCTGAAACTGATATACAATCAATTCCAATCAGCAACACAACAATGCTCGACTCGTTATCTCACAGAATACCAGAACCGTGGGATGAGATGATAAATACACTTGCCAAGACACACGGTATGAACAAAAAGCTTGCAGAACAGGTATTTGATTCTCCATACTTGAAATTATTTGAAGACATTGTAAGGTCGACAACTATACAGCCAGCCTTTATTGCATCAAAGCTTACTGAAGATTTGATAAACCTACAAAGGCAGGGGCGGGATATGACACCTTTAAATGAAAATATAATTCTGGACACTTTCAAAAGACTGGATGCAGGTAACATCGCAAAGGAATCAGTAGTTTTAATATTTGAAAAAATAATGAAAAAAGAATCCAAAACAGTGGATGAAGCGATTGCGGCACTCGGGATAACGCCTATAAACGAGCAGGAACTCCAGGGTACAATCGACCACATTTTAGAACAAAATATGTCAATAATCAGATCCAAAGGCATTGCATCACTTGGCATGTTGATGGGCAGGTGTATGTCTGTGCTCAGGGGTAGAGCAGATGGCGAAAAAATCAATTCAATACTAAAGCAAAAGTTGGAACATTTGCTTTCTTCAAATACCGAGTTGAAAAAAACATAAAACGGTGAAGACCGTCAATCTCAGGAGCTTCTGATGCCATGTTACGATAACATAGTTCCGTATTGCTGGTTGTTGAACAAACGTTTTAGCTCGTTTAGAATAAGAAAAGCTCTAAACGGCAAGTCGTCGCTGCCGTTCTTTATCACGGGTTCTCCTGTACAGCATATACGTTAAAGTTAGCAATACACCCGATAATATTATACTACCTATGCGCAGTACGAAGATTTTTTCATACGGAGCATTTATGCAGGATATTTCCCCGAAGGCGCAACCTAGCATAAAAAATGTCCCATTCCACGCTGAATGAGTGAGAATTGCAAACCAACCCTTTCCACTAATCCAAGTCCTAAGGCTAAAAAACAGTGAAGGTATCACGAATAGCCAATTCGCATATGCAAGGTTGCTAATAGTAACTGTATTTGTGTTCAATATGTGGATCATTGCCCATGCAATTCCGCCTGCCAAAACTACAAAATTATTTCCGAAAACATAAAATGGAATACCGTAAAACACTGTTTCCTCAATCGGTCCAGCAGACAGGACTGAAATGAGCGAAAGTGGTATTGAAGGCTCTTTATAGTCTGAAATTACCTTCTGTGTTACGGACGTACCAATCAGCATAAGGAGTAAACCTACTCCATGGTAGAATAGAAGCATTTTTGTAAGATAACCGATTGAATTTCTGCGGTAAGTTGACAACCAAGACTTGGGATTTATATCTGCTTTGATATCACAAAATTTTGATGACAGTTGAACTTCATTTTTTCTTAAACGATTGAACTATAAAAGAGTGCATCATGACTCGATGGATACATACAACGTTCTAGATCATATGGGGTCGCTTCATTTATAGAAAAATAGAAATCATAGGATGATAATGGTTATCAAGCCGAGAAAACTTATATATGAATCAGGTTTTTGTCTTGGTTTGGATTGCCACATTATCCCCGACTAATGATTTTTCTATTCGTTACGCTTTTTGTGTTATCACTAAGCGTATTGCTATTTGAGCTTACGCTCACAAGGATTTTCTCAATTGTTCTATGGTATGATTATGCTTTTATGGCGATTTCTGTAGCGTTCTTCGGACTTGGTATTGGAGCCTTGCTGATACACATTCTAAAGTCCAAAATAGCAACGGACAAGCTACCATCGAAGATACTTCAATCCATTATTGTGTTTGCAGTTTCATTGCCGGTCTTTTTGTTTGTAATAGGACATGCTATCCCATCAAGCACGTCCTACATCTATCTATTTTATCTGGCTTCTTCGATTCCCTTCTTTTTTGCAGGAATTTCAATGGCGTTAGTATACCTGGCAATGCCCAAAGAAATAAGCAAACTATACTTTGTCGATTTGGTGGGCGCCGCTACAGCCACACTCATACTTGATCCTCTTATGCGCACCTTAGGTGCAGAATCTGTACTAATCTCAATAGACCTACTGGTTATCGGCCCCTCGCTTATCGCTGCCATGATATTCATCCCGACACAGAACAAAAAAGATGCATCCACATCATCATTAGCAATTGGAAACAAGATAAGGTCATATGCATTCATAGTGTTTGCTGCTTCTGCCATACTACTAGCGACTAATGCTGGCTCTACAATACTAGCAATACAACCCGGAGAAATCAAAGGATTGCATTATCAGCTTACAAATCCATCAATATTTAAGCATCTATCGACTCAATGGAATTCTTTCTCCAGGATCGACGTTACTAAGCAGATGAATTATCATAACAATGGCAATGCTGATAACACGGGCAGATCCAAAACCCTAGCCCAAATCGCCATTGACGCTGATGCTGACACCCCGGTATTCAGATGGAATGGCTCTAACTCGGATTTACAATGGCTGAAAAACTTCATGGATTACATGCCATATGAAATATCGAGTGCAAACAATAATAGCACTCTGGTAATAGGTGGCGGAGGCGGAGAGGATGTCCTAGTTGCATTGGCA
>DATDFS010000138.1:0-17560 GCA_036522495.1 Nitrososphaeraceae archaeon
CCCAAACTTTTTAATTCTGCTCACAGTATGCTCGACTATTACTTACCCTTAGTTTGGAATGCTTTCTTTTGTACTCTTTTCTTCATCTGAGAGTTCACTTTTCTTTCTTTTCTTTTCTTTTCTTTCTAAATGGATGGAAGCACAGAATTTACAGTGGGAAAGTCTTTCTTAACGCCTATATATCCATCAAAGAAAGACATTGTCAACTTGCAGGAGTTATAAAAGGAGGAGGATGTTTATTTTATTTTATTTTATTTTTGAAAATTACATAATCATGATGTATTCTTCCTCGATCATGACCTGTCTTGTGCAGTAGTAAGTAGTAGTATGGTGGGTACCTTCACCGTTTATCATAATATATTGTGTCTTGATAATAGTATACTTCTTTCTTCTTTTTGCCAGAGTAGTAGCAGCTCTTCCCTTCTCCTTTCTTTTGTTCTTTGGCCTTGGGATCTCTTGTTCTGAAGAGTCAATAGATGCTTTGAAACCTGGAAAGTATTCTTCTTCAACTTCATCTATGGTTCTAAGCCTTCGTTTTGTACGTTTTATACAATTTCTTTATTGTATTGACAACAGGATACACAGTTTGACAAGAGGTTCTAACATGTATGCATATATCTATACAAACATTGCTCTGGTCAAGATCAAATAGAAAACCTGAAAGTGCATATGTTATGTTATGTTATGTACAACAGCCTATAATACACTAAAAGTATCAAGAAGAATCTTTCTTTAACTTTTAGTTTGAACGGTCTGCCGCCGCCGCCACCAGCAGCAACAGCAACAGCAGTAGCACCTACTTTCCTTTCTCTCTTTCTTCTAGAAAGAAATACGCTCTCTTTCATGCTCATTATACGTTGATTCTATTTCTGCATAAATAGCATTAAATTCTGATATTTCAAGTCCAGTAAATGATCTAGATAACAAAGGCTTCTTCGATAGTCTAGCATAAGACATCAAAATAGCATCGAGTATATGTTGTATAGTGTAGAAAATAGCTGTAGGCCTTCAATTATGCAACAGGTCTAGTGTATAAAGGAGTGAAAATTTTTGTAGGACTGATTTATTACTGATGTATTTTCTTTTGTTTGTGTATTCTGTTGATTTTCGGGATTTTATCCTCTGGCATTCGATGTGAGCTTTGTTGACTGATTCTTTTATAATATACCACCGTAGGCGTGATGTCTATAAAAAGATATATCTTATCTAGAACTATGATGTCATCAATGAATGTAACTACTAGATGTTGTCAATTAAGGCAACATATTTTTACTATGTTGATAGCGAATTTGAAAGTAATCGATATCAAAACAAAAACAGAGTCGCCATTTTGAATGAGCAACACCTTTGGTCCATCACACGATATATTTGCCAGAAGTTGATTATCAAAACGTAACCAGACCAAGTTATATATTAGTATGAGTGTTTATTATAATTGTTGTAAATTATACAGTGTCTTATACCAACAATTGAAATAATTTATTTCCTATAATTTCGATACCACTACTTTGCTCATGCCTGTTTGAATGTCCACTATGTGTAAATAGAATTTCTTATTATGAATATGCATTCATTAATATCCGTACTTCCTCCCCCGGATTACATCTCTGGCTTATATCTGTGTTTGGTTACAAGAGATAGAACACAATATTATTTCCAGTAGATGGATTACTTATACTAATACACAGTTACAATCAATAAAGCGAATACACAGTTATATCTAATAGACATAAAGATGAGCTTTAGTACAAAATAGGGTTTCACATAAATAGTTTATCTCCGAGCGTTCTGTGAATGAATCGAACTACAATGTCATACATGGTAGCGACAATAGTCTCCTTCGCTGCATTAGGCGCATTAACAATGCAACCCACGCTTGCAATGGCGCAAACACAATTTACAAATACAGCTACAGATCCTACGTCTTCCACAGGCTCACGATCTTCCACAGGCTTACCGTCTTCCACAGCTTCTACAACTACAAATCCTGCTTGCGGACAGGTTGTTTCGGGAACTGTGGTGTTAACGTCCAACCTTCACTGTAATGGAGATGGATTGCTTGTAGGAGGTGACCATACAGTAATATATATGAATGGTCAGAGCATAATGGGTCCTGGAAAAACCACTTCAAAAGTAGGTATTATGATACCTGCCTATAATGATGTCCAGATAATTGGACCGGGAGGAATAAGTGGCTTCCAAGCTGGAGTTTTGTTGACCGGATCTCACAGAGTAAGTATAAGCACGATAATTGCCCAGGACAATCAAATTGCAATGTTTGTGACTGGTACCCGTGATACAATGCTTTCTGAAAATATACTCAAGGGAAATACAATTGGAATAGCAGCTCATTCTGCGAACAGTATTGATGCAGAAACTAACATAATAACTGGTAATTCATTGGCTGGAGCGACACTGGTAAATACTGCAGGATCTACTCTAGCAATGAATACTGTAGTAGGATCCACGAATGGCTTCTTTCTAGATCCTCAAAGCCACGATAATACAATAGACTCCAACACAGCGCTGAAAAATGTTCAAGACATTAACAACGCCAACTCATTGGCTCCAAACATTAATCACAATAACTACAAAAATAACCTTTGTAGCACTAGTGCTCCTGGTGGATTATGTAAGGGTGGATCATAACTACTACTCCCCTTTACATAAAATATTTGATAATAAACGGAAAACCATGACGTCCCACATCTATTTTTTATTTAATAAATTATGAGCTTTTATGATCTGTATAATAGATGAAGATACATTCATTATGATGATTAACTCACACCAACAAAAAATAATTGACAGTCTAATGCCTTTAAAATCCATGGTACACCTTCTATAACTTCAGTGCGTAATTATCACTCCATACGAACGTCAACTTTCAGATAAAGATGTTATGCTTCTAATAATTTATGCAAAAACTGCATAGAATTACAAAACCATAAAATTATAAAGCTATAATAATGTTAGTATTTAAAAAATTTTATGCGTTAGTGGCTCTGTCGAGGCCATCTATTCTTGATAAGGCAAGAGCTATGTAATATGGCCATACCGTACATGCAGTGAAAGAATCAAAGTATGTGTGTCTGTTATACACTGTTATGCATCCTGAAGAATGCCAGGACGCCACTATTCCTTCATAGGAAGAGCAAATCACGTTTTCATAGTCTGGTAGCGTCTTGTTCTGGCTACTATCATACACTATGAGGGTAAAGGTTACCGCATGTTACAGAATGGTTGGTAAATAGAATCTGTATGTATAATACAATAGTTCTGGACATACAAAACTGAATGGAGTGTTAGAATAGAAATCAGAAAAATTAATAAATTTCATACGAGTTCTTTTTTATGATGTATAAAAAACAACAGACAAATTATGTATTGCTGTCTGGGATTGTCGTTTCAGCCATACTGGTAGCATCATTACATATCAACAATAGCCTACTCGCACAGAAAGCGCTTGCTCAAGGCACCGCTATGCCGAATGCAACAAGTAAACCTGGCAGTACGACGACTGGTGGCAAAACAGCAAACCAATCTGGTGCTGTAACAACCAAACAAAGCGATATAAATACAGTACTCAACGCAGTTCGTAATACTAATGCAACAAGTATGGCAACCAAGAATATTATCAATGCAACAACAGCAGGTAATATGACCAGTACAGCAGGTAATATGACCAGTACAGCAGGTAACATGACCAATAAAACTGGTTAGATTGTTATCACTAATAATATGATGATGATATATGACGTCAACGTCAACTATGGATAGTAATAACTGACTATTGAAGTCTCATCGTTTATATGATATCTAAGGTACCTTCCGGTATTTTTTGACGTCTTTTTTAATTTCAATTCATCTCCGGGATGTACTCAAGTTTTGTATTCGAGTTCTCGGAGGGTTTCTCTTCGATTCTTTTCAAGGGCTTACATAAAGCGGTTATATAAACACAAAATATCTTTCTGTACAAGTAGGTCCTGCATTTCTACAGGGCAACCTTAAAGTATGCCATTTGTACGGTTTACCTTTACGAATGGTTACTGCCGAGATTAGAAAACTTCCTGAGGAAGGCGACATTGTTATTGCAACTATCAAGGAAGTTATGGGTCACGGAGCGTATGTTAGATTAGATGAATATAATGGAATGACCGGGTTTCTTCATATTTCTGAAATTGCGACAGGATGGATACGTAATATTGAACGTTACGTAAGACCAAAACAGAAGGCAGTTTTAAAAGTAATCAGAGTCGACAAGGCCAGAGCTGAAGTTGATCTTTCACTGAAGCAAGTATCGGGAGAAGAAAGAAAATCCAAGCTCATAGAGATTAAAAAGAATGAAAAGGCGTCTGCCTTCTTGGAAATCATAAAGTCAAAAGCTAAAATTAATGATATTCAATTAAATGAGATAGAAGACAAAATTCTTCAAAAGTATGATTACGTTTATGACGTTTTTGAAACTGTTGCAAAAAAGGGAGTCGATGCTATTCAAAATCTTGGATTATCGCCTGAAGTCGTAAAAGCTATTGAAGAAGAAAGCAACAAGATACAGATTCCACACGTTGAGATCAGAGGTGTGATAGAGATTTCTCTGAAAAGGTCAGATGGCATAGATGTAATTAAGAATATACTTACAACAGTAGAATCAAGCAAAAGTAGTGCAAACGTTGATGTCACCTATATTGGAGCTCCGAAATACAGGATTGTTATAGTAGCAGAAAATTTCAAGGTAGCGGAGAAAGCAATGAATAACGTGGTAGAAAAGGTTCGTTCTTCTATTGACAAATATCATGGCACTTTTAATTTTATTCGCGAAGAATCCAAGAAAACACATCAAGGATAAGTAAATGAAACGCTTTATTCGAAAATGTCCATTATGTGGAACATATACGTTAAAATACCAATGCCCAAAATGTAATGCATCTACAGTTGATCCCCATCCTGCAAAATACTCACCTGACGATAAATATGTCAGATACAGAATTGCAGATCGTTATACAGAATCACATAAATAAAATACTTTTATCTGTCGATCCTTTGCAGACTTGTAGTCTCTATGCTTCGAAATATTTTTTCAGCGAAGCATGATTCATCTGGCTTAGATTATTGAAATGTGAACCACAATATTTTTCAAATTTATTTATTAGGAAATTAATGATAATAAAATAAAAGTAGCTGTAGTTGTCTCTTGCTAATAATCAATCCCTTTTTTCGCCTTGATGCCTGACTGATAAGGATGTTTAACTTCTCTCATCTCTGTTACTAGATCAGCTATTGCAATGACTTCATCTGGAGCATAATTACCTGTTAAAACCAGACTGGTTTTCTTAGGCTTTTTTCTTATAATGTCAAGTACATCCTGAACAGATATTAAATTTAGTTTCATAGCATAGTTGATTTCATCTAATATCATGATGTCATATATTCCTGATGAAAGCCTATCCCCCGCTAGTGCAACCGCTTCTTGAGCAGCCTTTTGATGAACTTCGATAGGGTGGTCATCATCAATAATTCCTACAAATCCTTTACCGGCAGCAATCATTTCGAATTCTGGTTCTAATCTCTTTGAACTGCTGAGTTCGCCATAATACCATTCTCCCTTAATAAATTGAATCATTCCCACTTTGTAACCATGACCCACTGAACGTAAAACAATCCCTAATGCAGCAGTAGTTTTCCCTTTACCTTTTCCTGTATAAACGATAACTAGACCTATATCTGAAGACATATTGCTTATACATTTTAATTATAAAGTAAAAAAGCTCATGCATAGAAGATACTATTCCTTCTCCTATTCTTCCAGTCAAGGTAGTTAACAATATAAAATGTGATATATTGAAATACTCACATCTTTAGTAGAGTGAATATAAGATTTATAAAATAGCAAGAGAAATCAAGAAATTGTGTATGTATTAAAATAATATCAATAATAGTATAGGTATGATAGTAAGCAATTACCTAGTGATCTACAAAAGAAAACTGAGCAACGAAACTGGCTATATTGTAGATAAGGATAAATTCATGGCAGGCAAGTACCTGCGATATTGAGGAGGGACGATCCGTCTGATAAGGATGAGAATAATAACGAAGACATGCTAAAAACTATTTTTCAAAAGCAAAAAGAGTTGCATCAGACTATCATGACATATTCGCCATCCATTGACTCACAATATTCGAAGAAATTTCTTTCTCTGTCAAACGAGGAACGGATATCTGCACTCTGTACTGCCATAATCCATGAAGCAGTAGAACTGCAAAGACTAACCAATTGGAAATGGTGGAGGAAGATGCTAGAGTTTGATGAGAATCAAGCGAAGGAAGAGCTGATTGATATATGGCACTTTGTTGTTGATGCTTCAATAGAGCTTGGAATGACGCCCCAAAATATATTGGATGAATATGTCAAGAAGAACCAAATAAACAAAGACAGACAAAAGAATGGCTACTAGTAAATTATTTTTGCCTTCATCATGCCTTGTAACTCTTCTACAAGAATAATTAACACTTGTCGTTCCAGTCTGGACGTTTCTAAAGGCTGCAAATTTAGAGGAATCATATTCTGATTCATCATATTCTGATTCGCATAGATAGGATTATCTTCCTTATCTTTTATTATTATATCAGGGGTATACCACCCTTCAAATTTCAATAAGTATGTTGTGTGGCAGGTGAAATCAATCATAGAAGACAGATAATGTATGGCAGTAAGATGCGCTTCTGACAGAAAAGACATAATTAAACCTGTATAAAAAACCTCGATCTGACAGGAAAACGATAATGCCACCTACACTACAGCAACTAGAGATTCACACGATCATGATAATGTATACCATTATGTGGAAGAGTACCCGACCACTCAGTCCAGAACAACAGGTAAATCTTGTTAAAACAAGAAGAGAAGAAGCAAGGTATTAGTACCTAGCCGAACCGCTACTGAAATGCGGCTTCTTATTTAGCTACGCTATTCAAGCCCACTTTATGGCCATCTTGCCATCCATGACCGCCAATCGGCAGAATAATCATGACATATATCAGGAATCCCGTCAGTACCTAACCATTATTATTACCTGCGGGACGGTTGAGGAAAACTATGTCCTTCGGATTCTTGACAACCTTCCAAACCAAACGCATACACCTGGCATCATGCAATAGAATACATTAAGGATAGGTGTCAAATCTACTATTATAGATAGGATGATGACTCGTGATATACGTTCTTATCAACCAAATCGTTAAAATTGCAGCTAAAAAACAGGGGATAATGAATAGTCTGTCAGTTTTATGCTTGTTAATTATAATACTGGCCTCTTTATCTGTGTCTATTATTGTTCCTTATAGCAGTTACGAACAGACTATATCAAAGAAAACCACCCCGTCATCTTTCCCAAGTAAACAAGCAGGTATAACGATTAATGACACAAATTATTTAAAGGCAAATGTTATAGTCAATAACTTTAATCTAATAGCAGATTTAGCTACTAGTGACGTACAACAAACTAAAGGATTGGCTGTTAAAGACCATTTACAAGAGAAGGAAGGAATGTTGTTTGTTTTTCAAAAGCCTGCACAATATCATTTTTGGATGAAAGACATGAAATTTCCAATTGATATTATCTGGTTAGATGATAGGGGTACTGTAATACACATAGAAGACAGACTGCAACCATGTCTTCCTGAGTTTATCTGTCCTTCTTACGCTCCTACTTCAAGTAATGCACTGTATGTATTGGAAACTGTAGCAGGGTTTTCTCAAAAACATAATGTGAAGGTTGGAACACATATAGACTTCCATTTAACCAGATCGCAGATGGGGCTTTATCCTGTAGTGATTAGCGGCTAGGTTAGTTACCTCGTTTTTACTACAATGATCAACAAGTTTACTAGTTGTACCATGTTCAAACGGTAAGATGATAATAATAAATGATGAAGTCTTACACAGATATGCAGTAGAGATGTATTACAAAGACTTGATAATCTATGAGGGATGAGTTTGTCAAAGCCGACAGCCTTACTCCTTACTATGCACAATAATAGCAGCAATGACATAGCCATAGAGATTAGCGAGCTGACAAAGCGTTTTGAAAATATTAAGCTCTAGACAGTCTCTCTTTAACTGTGAAGTATGGGGAGATATTTGGCCTGCTGGGGCCCAATGGATCAGGCAAAACCACAAATCAATATTGTTAGCGGTCTGTCCAAACCAGAAGGACCATTGTATTGGCTTACTACTCTAGTCATAAGAATGTTAATTGCTCCTGCTAACGTTGGTATAGGAGTGGCCATAGGATCAAGTGCACACCGCTTTCAGCGAGTCACAGCAATTGGTATTACACTCTCAATAGATCTCTTTCCTGAGTGGTGGCATTACTGTGGCTGCATTCCTTCCTCCTAGCTCCAGGCAATTGCCCATTTTATTCCTACCTTCTATGGAACTCATGCATTGCAGACGGCAACCTTTTATAGCTCAACAGAAGGCCTAGCACAGGACATATCCGTACTGGTTGGAACTGCATTTGAGACGCTTGCGCTTGGTGCGTTTTCATTAGGAAGAAGTACATTAGCATAATCATAATGTAAATAAATGAATAATGGTCCATCACTGAAACTCACTTACTGCCGTTTGGTTGGCATACATCAGCTATCGTCCAAGCTAACCTAGCATTAACATTAATCAGTTCTCACTCACGTTTAGTCGGCAAGCCATGATAACGATAATGACAATAATGTCATAAATCTGAAAGAGTACTTTTGCTTAATGGTGATGGTGGACTTTACCAAGCAAAGATGATTTGTCGTTTTCTTCCACTACTCCCACGTGGTTTCTGGCAATGAGTTATAGGATCTACTTACATACCTCGTCACAAATACTTCGTTTAACATGTTAGCTGCTTTATCTGATTTTGTTGAGTAAATGCTAGAAAAGCACTATCTGGAGCAGAAAGAAATCTAGCTCAATAGCGCAAGGATATCATAACGGGTAGATGTATTTCTAATCGAAGGACAGAACTTGCTTAATAGACGGTTACCTTCATCTTTGTGATGCTCTCCATTGATCTGGTAAATTCCGTAGAAATAATATTTAGAATATGTGCTCATTGAACAAATCATAATTCTAACATCCTCATTATAGTCTTCTTCTTGTTTTATTGCTACAATCTTGTTGTGTGGAGATGATATATTATACATACTTAAGAACATTCCTGAATATTCTATAAAGTCTATGTCTAACCTTTTTATAACACAAACAATTTTTCTCATCATATGAAAGATAAGGTCTGTGTTCTTGGTGCAGGCAGTACTAAATATGGCAAGCTAAATGACAGTATTATTGAAATTGCATTAAATGCGTCAAAAGATGCTATTGATTCTGCTGGGATTACGCCTAATGATATTCAGGCAGGCTACATCTCAAATGTCTTTGGGGTTGCTGACAAGCAGGTTCATATGGCTCCTGTTATATTGAGCAATCTCGGAATTCCACATGTGCCAGGACTTACAATTGAATCTGCTTGTGGTTCAGGTTCTGTAATGTTTAGAGAAGCATACGCCAATATAGCAGCAGGATTTTATGATTGTGTTTTGGGGCTGGGTGTTGAAAAAATAACACATACTGGAACTACCCAGAGCACTACTTTATTCTCCTATTGTTCTGATTTCTTTTATGAAGGAGGAAATGGTGCATCGTTTCCAGGACTGTTTGCATCAATAGCCAGAGCATATATGACTTCATACAAAGCCAATGAGGAAGACCTTGCTAATGTTGCAGTAAAGAACCATGAAAATGGTATTCTTAATCCAAAAGCTCATGTTCAAAGAAAGATAACAGTTGACGATGTGTTAAAATCGCCAGTCGTAGCTTCACCTTTGAAGCTCTATGACTGCTGTCCTTTTTCAGATGGAGCATCGGCTGTTATACTTTGTAATGAAGAGTTTGCCAAGAAGGTTGGGAGGCCTTATGTAGAGGTTATTGGTTCAGGCAGAGGCGCTTCGCCAGCTGCAGTTCAGGCACGCAAAGACATTACTACGATCCCAAGTACTGTAGATGCTGCCAAGCAAGCATACAAAATGGCCAATATTACTCCAAAAGATATCGACTTTGCCGAAGTCCATGACTGTTTTACGATTGCAGAAGTAATTGATATCGAGGATCTAGGTTTCTTTCCAAAAGGAACTGCTGTCCATGCAATAAGGGAAGGAGCAACACGTAGAAATGGCGAAATCCCAATTAATCCTTCTGGTGGATTAAAATCAAAGGGTCATCCAATTGGAGCAACAGGCATAGGTCAAGTTGTAGAAGTTTTCGAACAGTTTATTGGCAAAGCTGGAGATAGGGAGATTAAAAATGCAGAATATGCTCTTACACATAACTTTGGAGCTACTGGCGCAAGCTCAGCAGTTCATATCTTTAGAAGGGTGGGATAAAGAAGGGTTGTCGGAAATGAAACAACAGCAACAGAAGGATTTGAGCTCACGTGAAAAATTTATTAAATCTGCCAATGCCGGAAAGATATTAGCCAATAAATGTTTGCGTTGTGGACATATTATGCTTGAGACAATATATTATTGTGAGAAATGCTTTGGTAACAAATTCGAACCCGTAGAATTTGAAGGAATTGGTAACATGGTAACCTACACAACGCAAGATGTGGCACCGGAAGGATTTGAAGATACAGAGTCATATGCATGGGTTGTTTTTAAGGTAGACAATGCTCCCTTTAGAGTGTCAGGATTTCTTCCAGGGGTTAAATCAGCCAAGGGTCTTTCTATCGGAACTAAAGTTAAGGTATCTAGTTTCAGTCCAAAGCATGGTTTACTGTTGCAAAAGATCTAATTTAACATTTACTTCGCACTAGTTGTACATTTTGTAAAACAACATTAAGGACACTTTTATTATTATAGCTTGTTATTGTTTTATTAATGTCACTGTCATCGGTAAATGTAGTTTGTAAAAAATGTGGATCGACTCTCTGTTCAATGCGTACATTGAAATCCATTAGAGATGCTTTACGCCCATATCATAACAGATGTACTCTTTGCGGTACGATGTTGAACCCAGGGGATTTTACAATTTCAGTCGAAAGATGGAATAATAATGTCTGAAATAAACAAGATCAATCCTGTTTTATTTTAAAAAATTATCTACAAATAGTTTTTTTACAAGTATTTCAAGATAACAAAAAGACTGCAAAAAACAGATATAATATACAACCTATAAGTGCCATAGTTTATATCATCACATTCATCATATTTTACGTTGAATTTTGTAGCTTAGCTTTATAGTAGCTTTTGGTACATGAAATTTAACACTAATCTTAACATCTGATAATATAAAAATTCGTCCAGAAGATGGACAAGCACCAGCAGCAACAGCAGTTTAAGAGTGATATAGTAAACGCTAGCCTAGTGTTGAATAACCAGCTCACTCGATTAAGGATGCTTGACAAGAAGTTTACTGCAATGAATACCGATCTACGCAATCAAATTGCTGCCAATATAAAGTCAGGTAACAATGACCGTGCAAAAGCTATTGCAAATGAGTTAGCAAATATTCGACACGTTCAGAGAACTACACAGAATATGAGCCTTGCATTAGAGGTTGTGGTAATTCGCTTTAGTACCATTAACGAATTTGCAATAATCTTGGAAACTATCAATCCAACAATCGAAATGATCAAAGGCATTCAAAAAGAAATTTCGAAAGCTGTTCCAACTGCTAACGAGGTATTATCGGAAATGACCTCAATGACATCTGATGTCCTAATAAATTCCAATATCAAGTCAGAGGCGGGCAAAGTTCCGATTTCAATTCCTGTGGATACAGAAGCTCTTTCAATATTAAATGAGGTTGAAGGAATACTCGAAAATGAGGCAAAGGCAAAGCTGCCAGAAGTTCCAAATTCCATTCATGCTATCAAAATAAAACAAGAAACAGACGAACGCGTAATAGAGGATAATCGAATTATGGTTGAAGGCTAAACTTGCCAATCTGTTAATCAGCTGAATAGAGTAGAGCCTATTACACCAATAGTTAAAAATTATATACAAAGTAGTTTTAATCAGTTGGTCAGAATATGGGGTGCGATGGAACAGTTGAGTCATGATTATTCATCTCAAACAGAGTCTAGGCGAGATGAAATAGAACCTAGACGAGGTGGAGTTTTGGAATCCGCTTCAAAGCGAGTCAGGATGATTTTTTCCGTTATGGCTAGTCCTAATAGAATTGATATTCTTCGTATTTTGAATTCTAAAGGACCACTTACCTATTCAGAACTAAAAGCTCTTGCAGGATTTAAATCTAAAAAAGAGTCTGGCAAATTTGCTTACCATTTAAGAAAGCTTCTGAGGCAATCACTTGTTGCTCTTAACAAGGGCGAGCGACGGTATACAATTACAAATTTGGGCAAATTGGTACTGAGCCTTGCCAGACAGATAGAAGAAAGATCAATAATCGAAAGTGGCAAAATGTATGTTAGGACGAGCAAACACTCAATTGAAGAATTCAATTCCCTTAAGATAATTCAGTCTCTTGTAAGAGAAGCAAACATGCCGCTTGAACAGGCTCATAAAATTACAGAAGAAGTTGAAAATAAAATATACAAATTTCAGACAGCATATTTGACTTCATCATTAATTCGAGAAACTGTAAATTCTGTTTTGATTGAACATGGACATGAGGAGTACAGAAACAAGATGGCTAGATTAGGAATGCCCGCATCAGATATTTTAGAGCTGTTAAATAATATAGATGCCTCCAAAAATGGAGTTGATAGTTTATTATCAAAAGCTTCACATTCAATCTTTTCAGAATATCTGGTAATTAACACACTCACAAAGGATATTGCAGATATGCACTTGGCTGGCGAAATAAATATTTCTAATAGTGGTATCTGGGGGCTAATCCCTGATACTATATTCCTAGACGTTGCTGAATTTGGTGATAATGGCATAGATTTTAGAGGCAAGTTTTTGAATGTCTCTAGGATGCCAACACCAAGAAACACTGATGACTTTGTAACCGCTTTGCCCATTCTTATTTCACTTCTAAGTAGAGAAGCCTCCTCAGAAATCATATTGGATGGGATTATTCCACTACTTCTAAGACATATAAAGGAACCAGAGAAAGTTGAATCGCAATTTGCAAGAGCACTCTTAGGATCTTCTGCAGCTCCATCACATTCTTTGTCTGGTCTTCCTATTACTACTTTAACTTTTCCAACATATGAATATGATAGTAGAATAATCAATTCGTTATTGGATGGTTATAGAAAGTATGTAGATTCTACGCCTGTTCCCCGGATAGGAATATCACTTAACTATAATAATGATAATAATAACATCAACGAACATTCAGAGCATATAACGACGGCATTACGTGCTGGTGGCATTATCTCAATTTCACAGAATGGATCAAAAGGTAGCAGTGGTATATGTAAGTCTATAGACGGCAAGAGTTCTGGTACAGTCATGACTTTACAATCCTTGTCAATTAATCTTCCAAGACTTGCATATCAATCAAACAATGATGAAACTTATTTTCGAGCAAGACTTGCTCTTATGATAAAGCCCGTATTAGTTGCAATGTCAATGAGAAAGAAGGCAATTGCAGATTTCATTAGGAAGGGAATAGTCCCTGCACTTGCCAGCAGTACCCAATTTAGGCAATTTATTACAACCAATATTTTAATTAATCTTACTGGAGCCAGAGAATCAGTCTATGATATTTTGGGTTACAATGCTGACAACAACGGAATAGAGGTTTTACAAAAAGTATTGAGGACTGCTACAGATGTAACTATGGAGCAAGGTAAACATATTGGAGAGGATTCTGTAGGAATTGCCATGATATATGACGACAGTGCAGAAAGATTTGCAAACCTCGATTCTGATAAATATGGCAAGATCTCTTTCATGTCACCCCAAAAACTAAATAATAAACCTGCTTATTCACAAGGGTTTACGTTGAATGGTAAAGACTTATTTTTATCAGATGATAAAGGTGCATCTAAAATTAATGAATGTATTTCAATTAATAAGCTGCTGAACGGTGGACTATCGGTAATGTTAGATGTAAGCGATCTTTCCTCTTCTAATACCGAAATAAAAAATGCAATTGAAGCAGCATCACAGCTGCAATTTTTCCGTCCAAATCTTAAACTTTTGGTATGTAATGGATGTGGTAAGAGAACAAAGACGCAGTTTATCGAAAATTGTGAATTTTGCAAGTCGCCTTACTTGTCGCCAATTTATTTATAGCGATGTCAAATATGCAAAACATGAGCAACAAATAGACGTTCTACTTAATGCCTTTAATGTTATCCCAAATTTTAGTTAGATATGACAGTAAATCAAAAACTCATTTTCATCACATTTTATAGATGCGCTAATTCAAGCTTCTGCTATGAGAATACAAGAACGACAAGATTTCATTGGCCACTGAAATTCTAGGTGTAAACAAATTCCTGCAATTTATAATGTATATTTTACATTATTAAAACAATAAACAAGGATTTTTCACATACGTGAGTACCTCTATATGTTTCTTTATGACACAAAATAGATTATATTAAAATGTTATGTTTAACATTTACACCCATGAATCGTTATTTTTTAATTAGACAAGGCTTTTAAAGTGATATATTTTTCTGTATACAAGAATGGCAGGGGTCACCGAGTTTAATAACTCAAAGAAGAATTTAATTATACAGATAAGAAAACGGGATGGCAGAATCGTCAACTTTGTACAATCAAAAATATCAGATGCAATCTATAAGGCACTTGTAGCGACGGGTAAACCAGATTATCCATTGGCAGAAAAACTGGCAAACAAAGTTATACATAAGATGGTTCAGCAGGGATACGACCCAATTGAAAAAGATGGAACTCCGAGTGTTGAAGATGTACAGGATATAGTAGAGTCTATACTCATTGAGGAAGGTTTGTCTGAAACAGCAAAGTCTTATATTCTGTATAGACATGAACGACGCAAGGTCCGTGACGATAAGATGAAGATCCTAAATAAGAAGGATCTCGATGAAGTGGATAAGGCATTTGATGTTAATTCGCTTAGAGTGTTAGCAGCACGCTACCTATTAAGAGATAACAATAACGAAATTATTGAGGGCCCAAAACTCATGCTCGAAAGAGTTGCCATTCTAGTGGCAATTCCAGACATGATGCATGATTCACGAGTGTTCAATTTAGCAGGTAGATGTATCCAGACTATTGAAGAAGCAGAAAAATATTATGCTAAAATTGACGACTTTGATCTGAAATTGAAGATTGGCGAATTTTATCTCAATAAGTATCACTTCGAATCATTGATTCGACATTATATCTACCTTGCAAAGTCTGGGCAAATGAAAGTCAGCTTTAAGGAACTACTTAGACTTATGGTCGAGGGTAAGTTAGCAGTGTATCAGGAACGGATTAAAGAGTATTATAATTTGATGGTATCAAGAGACTTTCTTCCAAATACACCAACATTGATGAATGCAGGCGCAAGACTGGGTCAGCTGTCCGCATGCTTCGTTCTTGACATGCAAGATGACATGTATAAGATCATGAAGTCATCAACAGATGCTGCCATGATCTTCAAATCAGGTGGTGGAGTAGGAATAAATTACTCTGACTTACGACCAGAAGGTGACATTGTCGCTTCAACTTCTGGAGTAGCGTCTGGTCCCACTTCCTTCATGAGGATCATTGATACAATTACAGATGTCGTAAAGCAAGGTGGAAAAAGGCGTGGTGCAAATATGGGTATTCTTGAAGCATGGCATCCTGATATTGAAAAATTCATAACAGCCAAGACAAAACCCGGTGTGTTTGAGAACTTTAATGTAAGCGTGGGTGTTTGGGAAGATTTTTGGTACACCCTTGTAAACAAGGACAATAATCACAAGTATACTTTACATAACCCAAGGACTCGTGAACCAATAAAACAGATTGATTCACACCAGTTAATGGATTTGATTGCACTAAGTGCATGGAAGAGTGCTGAACCTGGCATTATTTTCTTTGATAATATAAACAAGTATAACCCGTGTGCTAATGCGAAGAGTGGACCACTACGTGCAACTAATCCATGTGGCGAACAATCTCTGTACCCATACGAATCATGCAATCTAGGTTCAATCAATCTTGCAAATTTTGTAAAGCGAAAGGCAGATGGAATGTATGAATTCGATTGGCAAAGATATGAACAGGCGATTAGACTTTCTTCTCGATTTCTAGACAACATCATTGATATGAACAAGTATCCTATTGAAGAGATCGATATTAATACAAAGCTGACAAGAAGAATTGGCCTTGGTATAATGGGCATTGCCGATCTGTTATTCTTATTAAGAATTCCCTACAACTCGAATGAGGGTTATGGGTTCATGAACAAACTTGCAGAAGCAATATCATACTATAGTATTGAAGAAAGCGTTGCTATTGCAAAGTCAAGAGGTCCATTTCCCATATTCAAAGAAACAGATTATGTCCTAGGTAAGATTCCAATTGCAGGATACTACGAGTTACCAAAAGAAATGCAAACATATGATTGGAATTCGCTAATTGGAAAGATCCAAAAACATGGAATCAGAAACTCTTGGACAACAACAATTGCCCCCACCGGTACACTGTCTATGATCGCAGATGCTTCAAATGGAGTTGAACCGATATTTGCATTAGTTTTTGAGAAACGTGTAACAGTTGGAAGATTCTTTTATACTGACAAAGTGTTTGAAAATGTCTTAAAGGAAAACGGACTATACAACGATGAAATACTGACCAAGATTGCAAACAATTATGGCTCAGTACGCGGGTTGACTGAGATACCAGAGTGGATTCAGAAAATTTTCGTTACTGCGATCGATATCCATTGGACCGATCATTTGATGGCCCAAGCGATATGGCAGAAGTGGATTAGCAATGCGATTGCAAAGACAATCAATATGCCAGGCGACGTGACTGCAGAAGATGTGAAGTGTGCATATTTGTTATCACATGAACTTGGTTTGAAGGGAGTTACTGTGTATAGGGATGGCTCAAGGCATGAGCAAGTGCTTCACATTACTGGTAACAATTTAAAGGAAAAGAGATTTATTGTAAGACCAAGCAAATATGTCATTGACTACACATATACAAACATTACAGAAACATATGTCAGAGGACAAGTAGAAAAAATATTTAAGGAAACAGAAATACAAGAAGATCAAATCACTAGAGAAAGTACCCTCGATATTCCACAACAAATCAGTACTTCGCAGAAGATAATGCAAACATCACCAGTTGAGCCAAATGAAGATGAAATGTGTCCATCATGCAAAGCAAGATTAATAATTACAGAAGGTTGCAACATGTGCATTGAATGCGGTTTTAGTAGCTGTGTTTCAGGTTAAAACAATAACAAATACAAATGAATTCCACATAGACTTTTTATCTTTATCACCAAGAACAATTCAATTACAATTGGATTTATATTAATTATCAGGTTCATCCGCTCATGGAGTAATAGGTGATATATCGAACATACTTTCTACACATATCAAAGAATTTCCTTATTGAT
>DATDFS010000139.1:0-5737 GCA_036522495.1 Nitrososphaeraceae archaeon
ATACTCATGGTATCATTTGATAGAGAAGCAGATCATGACTCTATAATACTGAACAAAATACTACCAATCATCAAAGAACAGCTGTAGGTATTAATATGCCCTAAAGTTTCATTCATATCATGGGCTCTTGAGCCAGGAATAGGAAGAACACCAGGAAATGGTCCTTTTCCAACAGCGGGGTGTTAGCTGAGCATTAGTCTTTACTCACTTTCCTAAGTCTATAATTAAATTTCTATATTTTATTGTCTGGACAAATTATTGAGCAAGTGCTTCGTTTTGTTTGTTGAAAATACTAGTAGATAAACAAGATAATGCGAGTACCTATCGATAATAATCCAAGAGACAGCCTCATAGTTTTTGCTCCATACAACTTGCGATACTAATAGTCTGATACCTGTATTTGAGGTTTAACTGATAATATGCATAGAAACCATCCAGTCTTTCCAGTCAACAGGATAAACTCATAGCAACTTTGACCAATCCTCTATAGACAATATACAAACTGATGTAAAGAACTGCTAACCCTTATGAAGGAGATGAGTTTTATTCTTGTTACACATCAGCTAATGGCAACAGAGGTAATGATGCTGATATTTTAGAGGCATATTCATCGATAACTTTATCCACGATTCATTTTTCTAGACCAGCATAAAACTTCTCTGCTTCATCTAATAGAATAGCTTTACAGTCTTCAATATCGTAATCATATGGTGGTGGTTGCCGTAAGAGCATGTCTTTGATTGTAAGATAGATCTTGGAAGAAGATAGTATATTCCATATTCCTTTCACCTTAAACCTTAATCTTAACCTATATGAAGGGACTTTTCTCCAATAAAGTCAAGATACTTCGGTAGAGTGCGCTGCATAGGCATGTGAGCTTGTTTTCCTTGAATCTGAAGCTTAAGGATTTCCTGCAAAGTGACTTTAATTCAGTTGTGCTTCATACAAATGTAGAGTCATTTATTGCTGCTTACGTGTATGTTGATCTAGTTCAACCTAACATAATAAAGTATCTTGAAAATGCTACTGTTATTACTACCAACACTTCTACAATTAGATAACGCTAAGAAATATGGCTGAATCAGGACTTTCCGAACCAAAACCTGTCAGGTCAGGCAGAAAAGCCACTGTCGGCCGCTTATTCGTTTTAGATTTTAGTAGCGGCCGTATCTTCTCAATGAATGAGGACGGCTCCGACCTGAAGGTCATCGTAGAAGAGTGCCGACATCCTGATGGTATAGTAGTTGATATTGAGGCTGGGCACATTTACTAGACCGACATGGGCGTTCCTAATCTGAACGACGGTTCCATAGAGCGCGCCGACCTAAATGAGCAGAATCGCAAAATGATCATTCCGGAGGGCAGCACGTTCACGCCAAAACAGCTCTATCTCGATAAGAAGAATGCTAAGCTGTATTGGTCTGATAGGGAAGGGATGCGAGTCATGCGGTCTAATCTTGATGGTTCGAATATTGAAACCCTCGTACAGATCGGCCAGGGCGACTCCGACCGCCGTGTCGCGATGAAATGGTGCGTAGGGATTACCGTTGATGCCGAACGCAGACAAATATACTGGACACAGAAAGGTCCGGACAATGCCGGACAAGGGCGCATTTTTCGGGCCAGTATCGATATACCAAAGGGTCAGAGCGCGGCTAAGCAAACCGACATTGAAGCGTTATTCGACGGTCTGCCTGAGCCGATTGATCTAGATCTCGATCTCAAAGGCCGCATGCTGTATTGGACGGATCGTGGCGATCCTCCGCGTGGTAACACAGTGAATCGCGCCTCGATAGATAGGAATCTGAAGAAGAAGAGGAAGCCTCCGGAGATTCTGCTTACCCACTTGATGGAGGGAATTGGTATCGCTCTCGATCTCAAAGAGGAAAGGATGTTCCTGACTGACTTAGGTGGTTCGATCTATTCAGCTAAGCTCAATGGATCAGATAAGAAGACCCTATTTTACTCGCAGGGGAACCTCACCGGCATTGCATACGCTGAACTACCCTCAAATCTTGCATGAACATATTCCTAAACAAAAACAACAATCAAATAGACCACAAAACGAGAAAAGGTGTATGTTTTTGAATAAAGTAATGAACCATATAGCGGTTATCGGCCTCGGACTGGACAGCATACCCTAGCTTTAAAAAATAGTGTAATCAATCCACAAGATCAAAGTTACAACTACTCTGCAGGTCTCATATATCACCTAACCATTAGCTAAAATGCATTTGATTAAACTACTTAAGTATTTTTGAGTTTGATAAAGTACTATAGACGGGTAGAGTCCGGTGTTTTGCGCATCATTATTATCTGATTGTTTACTTTGAAGCTCTGGCTGAATTTTCTGTATTTCTATTTATTTGGCCTTCTACGTACTATCGCATTTACATTCGCTCTTCTATATTAACCTGTATAAATACTGAGTTCGGTGGTTCTCCCACTAATACAAGTTCTAAACATTAACCATTAACTTTAAAGTTTTCTCCTTTTCTAAGCTTTGGACTGGCAACATCATCAATATTTGCCAGCGAGAATGAGTTATACTTGGACTTTCCGTCGAAACGCGTGCTAAAGTTTGCAATAAAGCATCTATCAAACAACAAATAGGACTAAAAACAATCCTGCGCTTAAGTCCTCTGGTAAGGATCTTGGTTCGCACAACTTCAAATGTGTTCGGAAAAACAAAGATATTGCTGACTCAACTAAGGACGTAACAACTACTCAAAAACCGGATGGAAATCTTTAGCAATACAGAAGTTTTAGTATCAACCATTACCCAATAATAGCAAGTCCGGTTGTGTCGTAGCACCGGGCTATAAGCGGAACCAAAGAGATTTAGGAATATGACAAATAGAAACAAAAAAGATCTGATGGAAAAAAGGACTACCTAACGAACTTTATAGCCTTACTATCTACTTTTTTCCTCCTATATTTTAACCAAATTATATCCAGTTACAATTTTCTATTCTTAAAAGGTAATGAAGCCTATTAAAATAATATAGCGTAAATACGACTTATTCATAGTTTTGTACCTCACAAATAGGGGTGTTGCTGTACACATCCTGACCAGATGACAAACGTAGCAAATACTCAAAAAAAATCTACGGTGCAACTAATCATAATGACTATCTTGACGGCAGCGTTACTGACGGTGGGTGTCACCGTAGGTGCTTTAGGAAGCGATCACTCTGCATTCGCGCATAAGAAAGGTTACAAAGGATTGAACAGCAAAGGCATCTCACAAACAAACGCTGTCAAACAAGAAGCAGAATGTAAGGCTACCGGCGACGCTTCCCCTGTGACTTGCTCAAGCACTAACACAGCCAGCATAGGCAGTACCAATAGTGGCGGTATCGTAGCATTAGATTACAGTAAAGGAAGGCAAGGCATTTCACAGCCACACGCTATCAATCAAGACGCTGTATGCGGGGCCGACGGCGCCGCCGTTCGAATAGACGTCTCCTGCAGTAACAACGCGGCTATTACCACTACCAATAACGGCGGGGTTATAGGAGGGGTTTCGGGGCCATAAGATCGAGGGATTGCGCCCTAAAGGCACAATATTTTTCTATTATATGAAAGAGGTAGAAACATATTGAGATAATTAGAAGTAAACATAACTAAAGAATAGTTTTGAAATACAAAAGTACTTGAGCGGTACAATGATGTACACAAAATATGACAAAGAAGAACCACAAGACAACTACCTTACTATTCACAATAGCAGCGCTTGCGGCTGCATTGGTAGCAGCGTCTACGATCGCAGCTACTGCTTTAGGCAGCGACCACTCTGCATTCGCACGTAAAAAAGCTCACAACGGTTTAAAGAATAAAGGTATTTCGACACCAACAACAACCAAACAGCCACAGCTTTGTATTACTGCAGGTGGAAATTCTCCGATCACGGGCTCATGCATCGCCACCTCAACTAATATAGTTACAGAATCAGGCGGAGTTGTAGACGCATCTGTGCCCATGAAACTTCCTTTCGGCAGTAGTGGATGAAAGCAAGCCGAGGAGCCTCATTCTTATTATTTTTTTATAGGATTGTATCATCACTGTCTAAAGTCCAGTAGTTTTCCACATTTTCAGGATGATAATGCGTGATTCAGAGAGGCATGCCCAAAAAGTACAAACAGCTGGTTGCCGGAACAGTTCTACCACCTTGGAAACATTTCGATTTGTCATGATGATATTGAACATTTTTGTCGATGGTACAGGAAGGAGTCGTAGCCGTCCATAACCTTATTTCTGTTTTCTAGATGGTGCTCGAGGTTTACAATCCATTAAATTAAATTAAATTGAATTAAATCTTTATGGATAGATAATCAGGCCTTGAAATATTATGTCGGATGTTCAGGATGGAGAAGGCTTGGAGCACATGATGCAGAAACGCCCTTCTATCCATCTACGTTGGATACTAAGGATTATCTGCCGTATTATTCAAAAGTTTTTAATTTTGTAGAGGTCGACTTGTCCGGCAGCTCCTATCCTGCTATAAACAAATCCGCATTCAGAAGATGGACTGCATCAACACCGTCTGATTTTAGGTTCGCCATCAAGATCCCTGGGTGTGTAGTAGAAGACGCCGGCATGCATCTTTTAGGGGGTTTTCTTGAGGATCTTGCACCATTGGAAGAAAAGATTCTGGCCATTGTAGTGCCACAGCCTGCCAGTTTGACACTGAAGGATGGAAGGGACTGGCTTGATGAGATATTGCGAATATGCACATACCATGGATATTCAGTCGCTTTAGAATTTGACCATTATTCATGGTATCAGGATCTGACATACCATATGCTGAAGAGGCATAATGCGGCTCTGGTCTGGTCTGATAGTCATAGGTATCCTGTTGTCACTGCTGATTTTCTGTATCTGAGAATAACTGGAAATGAAAAGAAATGGATAGAAAAAATGAGGGAGAAGGAGTTGGAGGCAACACAAGAGAGGAAAAAGATTGATCCTTCTGGCGGCCTTGATTTTGCAATCATGGTTGTGGACAGGCCATCAAGAGCCAATGCCATCCTAAAGCTGTTAGATCTGCCTGAAAGAACGTACGGTCAGCCACGATGGACGGGAAGAGCCATATTTCATGTGGACCTGGACTCATTTTATCCGTCCTGTGAAGAGTTGAGGGATGCCTCATTAGTGGGAAAGGCACACGCGGTAATAATGACCGATCAGGATGATAATAACGGCAAGATCACCAAGGGCGCGGTATCGTCCTGTTCTTATGAAGCTAGAAAGTCGGGAGTAAGATCCGCCATGTCACTTTCCAAAGCTTTGGAGCTGTGTCCAAACCTCATTCTCAAGGCTGTAGATATCCCCTATTACAGACAGGTTTCAAACAAAGTCATGGGCATACTGGAGGAATATGCAGACGTGTTGGAACAAGCAAGTATCGATGAAGCGTACCTGGACTGTACAAGGAAGGCTGCTGGTGTCCCAGTCATAGAAGACTATGGACAGAAAATAAAAGATGCTATAAAGGAGCAGTGCAGACTTTCTTGTTCCGTCGGCATTGGACCCACGAAATCCATTGCAAAGATTGCTTCAGACTTCCAAAGGCCAGACGGACTGACCATAGTATACCCAGATTATGGAAGCAAGTTCTTAGAGCCATTGGAGGTTGGAAGAATATCGGGAATCGGAACGAAGACGCAGGAGATTCTAAAGCAGGAAATGGGGATTAAGACCATAGGGCAATTGGCAAAGTACGACGTTCAGAAAC
>DATDFS010000140.1:0-7086 GCA_036522495.1 Nitrososphaeraceae archaeon
GATCCTATGGCAGCAAGTATCAGTGCAACCACGGCTAGAAATTGTATTATGGTAGGAATATCATGGGTAAGTACAAACAATTTATTGCCATCTTGGATATTCTTTCGTAATCTGAGAAAGAAAGCTAATAACAGATGCACTATACCTATTGCTACTGAGACTTTGAGTATTTTTATCACTTGATCGAATGTAAGCTCAGATACATTCAAAACCCCTATAAAATTACTTAATGGTGCAAAGATAGAAGATAGCACAGCTATTTCTTTTATATGGAATCCAAAGAACTCACCTGTACCCAATCCGGCCAAGCTAGCAGCTGCACCGCTTGCTGCTAGCAGTGTACCCCAAGTTCTTAAAGTGCCTGCTCCTCTTTGTCTTATAAGCATGCCGAGTCCAAATAACAATAGTCCATGACCTAGGTCACCAAACATCAGACCATAAAAGAGAGGCCATACGAATGCTATGATAGGCGTAGGATCGATTTCGCCATATCTTGGTATCCCTTGAGTCTCAGTTATGACTTCAAATGTACGTGTATACGACTTGTTTGTGAGAAGAGTAGGCAATACTTGGCTAGTTTCATCATGTTCATCAACATCATGTGCATCCTCAATCAACGAGATATAATCCTGAGTTAGATCCTTGAATTTTTTTTCCATCTGTACAGGTATATATCCTTGGATCATTGCAAAATTTTTTGTCCCACCTGGCTTTCGAGTAACTTCTAGGATATCTTTGGCTACTTTTGCAGCTTCGTGTAGAGAGAGAATTTTAGTTAATGTTGTATGTGATTTTATTATTTTATCAATAATTTTGGCATTCTCTGTTGCTTTTACTTGAAGCTCTTTAACCTTTGACTTAGCTTGACTATAAGCAGTACCTGGATTTTGGGGCATATCTGTTGGAATTAGGAGTGGATGAACACCAAAACTTCTGAGAACCTTAATTACTCTTTCTGAATCCTCAGATGAGCTGAATACAACCATTGAAGATTTTTGCTCATCAAGTTTATTGATATACAGCGGAAGATCACCAAGACTCTTTTGTATCTCCTCTCTATCTTTTGAATCAATGATAAAAATATCTGAATAGAATCTCTTGAGTTGTCTGAAAGATGATAAATCTAGATTGATAGTTGCCGCCATCTTAAGAGCGGCCTCTATAGTACTATACTCTTCGAGTGACTTGGAAAGCTTGTTTTGTTCTAACAAAATCTTTTTTGGTTCATATAACAGGGTTTTACTCTTTTCTTCCAAATCCGCTATGAAATCCTGAATATTGTCAATAGCATAATCTGTCTTACCTTTTGGAGCACCCTTGAACATTGTAGCCATAACACCTGTTTCCAGCGGAATTCCTAATGCCCTGACTACCTCATCAGTATCTTGGAATAACTTCTGAGCTCTCAGAAGAAGATCATCAAGGTAAGGGTTAGGGTGCTCTGAAGAAGAGGTACTTGGAAGAAGATGAAGCCACTCTAGTTCTGCTAATCGACTTATTGCCTTCTGAGTCTCCATTCTAGGAAGGATTACGGTAGCTTTCATAAGTTTGGCCTGTCCCATCTTCAGTCCGTTTTAAGTGTAAATTTCAATCTCTTTAAAATCTTTCCATTTATGTTTCGAATCAAGCAAAAATAAAATAAATTGGCTCTTATATCATACCATGAAGCATGAAATCCATTTGAACTCCCATACTAGAAATAGAGGCTTTAATGTCTAAAATTTTATTCCATATTGGTCTTGCACATTTACATGCATATCCAGTTAAAGATTAGATCAAACCTTTTCTATTCCTAACTAGGATTATTACTGACCTAGGATTATGAACATCATGACTATACCATAGATTGCAATAGATTCTACCATACCTACGAAAATAAATACCCTAGACTGCATTTTGGGGTTATCACTAATTGCAGCTAGACCAGCGGCGCCCACAAAGCCAAGTCCTATACCAGCCCCAGCTCCTGCTAGACCAAAGGCCAAACCGGCACCAATAAGTTTTGATCCCCCGACATCTGAGCGAGTGGAAGGAGTCTGTGCAAAAGCTGCTGATCCCATCGTTATCAGATATATTGATGTAAATGATATGATAACGGCCAAAGTCAAAATCATATCCCGTGTTCCCCTTTTCATATAAATGGTTCGAGCATAAATGCCATATTTAATTATAACTAAATAATAATCGTTAAAGCAATAACATAAGAATAGTACTTTTTGTGAAATCATAACAACCCATGGGCGAATGGATAGACACGTGTTGCGTAGGGAATAAGGAAAATGTAGAAATTTTATAATAATAAAAAATGGTCTTTAGATTTTAGAAAGAGTCCTCTGTTTGCTCTGGGAAATCTCTTCCTTTATCTTCTGGATCATTAAATCATGTTCAGACTTTAACATCGCTCGCGCCTTCTCAAAATGACTTGAAATCATATCTTGTGTCATGGCTTATAACTACCTCCTCTCTTGTTCTACTCTTCGCCTATCTATAACTACCTTGACCTTCTTGAGACGTACGAATTCTTCACGCTCTCTTTCTTCAAGAGTCGCACGGATAAAAGCAATAGCACTTTCATACTGGGGAATAATCACAAATTCTAATGCGTTAATAAGTTTTTGTGTTCGTTCAAGTTCCTTTGCCAAACTAAATATGGCATTTTCATATTCTGCAGCTTTGCAGACTTTATGAAGCATATTCTTAATTAGCCTTGCAGCTTTATCCACCGAGGCATTGGTCTCAACAAATCCATAAGAAAGGTCCTGGCCTCCTTCCCTTGACTTTATTTGAAGAGTGGGGATCTTTACATCCACAATCCTTCGAACATTGACATCAACTTCCATAACACTTGGGGTAGAATCTGAAATAGATTCTAACATAGAGGTACCAAGCGACATATATGCATCATACACTGCTGTATAAATTTCTCCTAACGGAGACCATATATCTCCTCTAGCTTTGTTGGCCTCTTCGATCATTTCGTCAATCTTCTTTAATAATACTTCACGTTTGTCATCAAGTATCTTGTGAACCATCTTTGATACTTGCATTGAGCGTCTGATCTTGATAAGCTCAATTTTCGTTGCGCTTACTCTTTTTCCAAATGACATGGCTGCCTATTTGTTCCCCTTGTAATACTGCCTCACATTCTTTTCCTTGATTTTCGTTAGTTCGCCTTCCGGAAGTGTAGATAATACATCCCATGCTCTACTTAACGTCTCTTCTAGATTCCTATTTTCATCATGGCTTTGTTTTAGAAAGTAGTTTTCAAACATATCACCAGAATCCAAATACTTTAAATCAATACCAGTCAAACCTGCTCTACCAACGATCTCAGCAAGTGCACGAACTTCTTGTGTTCTTGAATAAGCATCATACAGCTGATTTCCAACTTCCATATGATCTGCTCTTGTCTTGCCTTCTCCTACTCCGTCTTTCATTAATCTTGAAAGAGACATAAGAACATTAACTGGTGGGTAAACACCTTTTCTAAACAAGTCACGGCCAAGAACAACCTGCCCTTCTGTAATGTATCCTGTGAGATCAGGAATTGGATGGGTTATATCATCTGCTGGCATTGATAGAATAGGAACTTGTGTCACACTTCCATTATTACCTTTGATTCTGCCTGCACGCTCATAGTTGTTTGCAAGATCTGTGTACAGGTAACCTGGATATCCTTTTCTGCCTGGTACTTCCTCCCTTGCTGCACTGATTTCTCTCAACGCTTCAGCATAATTTGTCATGTCAGTCAAAATCGCTAATACATGCATACCTAAATCAAATGCTAAATACTCTGCTACCGTTAAGGCAACTCTTGGAGTTATAATTCTCTCAATAGCAGGATCATCTGCAAGGTTCAAAAATAATACACTACGCCTAAGAGCACCAGACTCCTCTAAACTGCGTTTAAAATACTGTGCTTCAGAATACTGCACACCAATAGCTGCAAACACTACAGCAAAGTCTTCTTTTGTTCCCACTACTGCTGCTTGGCGAGCAATTTGTGCTGCCAAAATATTATGTGGCATTCCAGACCCTGAAAATATTGGAAGTTTTTGTCCCCTTACAAGTGTAAGCATTCCATCAATCACCGAGATACCAGTCTGGATGAAAGAAGTTGGATATTCTCTGCGCTCAGGATTCATTGGTTCCCCGTTAACATCAATAAATCTATCTGCAACTGGTTCAGGTAGTCCATCATTAGGCCTTCCCAAGCCGTCAAATACCCTGCCAAGCAATTCCTGTGAAACTGGCATGGCCATTGTCTTACCAAGAAACTTTGCTTTTGTACCACTAATTGCAAGACCACTTGTACCTTCGAATATTTGAACCACAGCTTTTCCATATCCCACTTCCAAGACTCTTCCAAGTCTCTTTTCTCCTTCTGCTGTTTCAATTTCTACTAACTCATCAAAGGCTACTTTTGTGATCCCATCTACGATCATAAGCGGGCCCTTAATTTCTGCTACCTTGGTATATTCAATACCGCCTACAGTTTCAGACAACTACCTTTACCTCCTCATGTCCAATTACTTTATGAAATTGATCGCTCATATCTTTGTCAATATCATCTAGTTTATTTACTTGGTCGTCAGGAATTTCAAATTTAGCTTTAAGAAGGGTTGTTATCACTGGCATGGCCCTAATATCTGCAAGCGATGCACCCTCTTTAAGAGCTCTTTGTGCGTCTTTGTGAAAATTGACCATTAATTTTACTAGTTTCAACTGTTTCTCAGGACCACAGTACGTATCTACCTTATCAAAGGAGCTTTGTTGTAAAAGGCCGATTTTAATCATTCTTGCTACTTCTAAAACCAACTTTTCTTCATCTGGCAATGCTTCAGGACCCAACAATCTGACTATTTCTTTTAAAGTGTCTTCTCTTTGGAGAATATTGTATGATTGTGCTCTCAAATCATACCAATCTGCACTTACATTTTGCTTCCACCATTTTGATACATCTTCAAGGTATCCTGAATATGATTGCATCCAGTTAATTGATGGATAATGCCTAGAATAAGCCAATCTTGTATCAAGAGCCCAAAAGGTCTTGATAAATCTAATTGTATGTGTTGTAACTGGTTCAGTAAAGTCGGCTCCAGACGGAGATACCGCACCGACCAGAGTTACAGAGCCGGCTCTTTCAGGTGAACCTAATGCTCGTATACGACCTGCTCTTTCATAGAATTCAGCTAATCTGGAAGCAAGATACGATGGATAACCCTCCTCTGCCGGCATCTCTTCTAATCTACCTGACATTTCTCTCAGAGCCTCTGCCCATCTACTTGTTGAATCTGCTACTAGTACAACGTCAAAACCCATATCTCGGTAATATTCTGCTATTGTAACCCCTGTATAGATAGATGCTTCCCTAGCCGCTACTGGCATATTGCTGGTATTTGCGACGAGCACAGTTCGTTCCATAAGCGGGCGACCTGACCTTGGATCAATTAAATGTGGAAATTCTACAAGCACTTCAGTCATCTCATTACCACGTTCACCACAGCCAATGTATACTACAACTTTGGAATCTGCCCATTTTGCAATTTGATGCAATGTGACGGTCTTTCCTGTTCCAAAACCCCCTGGTATAGCACCAGTTCCACCTTTTGCAATTGGGAAGTATGTATCAATTACACGCTGCCCTGTAATTAACGGCACAGATGGATCGTACCTTTCTGCATACGGCCGTGGCCTTCTAACTGGCCATTTATGATACATCTTCAATTCATCTTTATTACCATCCTTTTCTGTACTGGCAATTATGCTTTCAATGTCATAATCACCTTCTCTTACTATATCGGTAATCTTACCGCCGTGGTGATAAGGTGGAACTAATATACGATGTGTCAATAATGGAGTTTCTTCTACGGTACCAAGAATTGATCCTGCACTAACATCATCTCCTTTCTTTAGAGATGGTATGAAACGGTATTTTTTTTTCATATCTACAGGACTTGTAGCTATACCTCTACCGATGAAGGATCCTGATTTTTGGGCAATCTCTTCAAGTGGTCGTTGTATTCCATCGTAAATTTTCCCAATTATTCCAGGACCCAGCAAAACTGAAAGCGGTTGGCCTGTACCAACTACAGGTTCACCTGGCCTTAAACCAGAAGTAGATTCGTAAACCTGGATAAAAGCAATATCACCAGTTAATCTGATAACTTCACCGATTAATTTTGACTCACCTACCTCAACAGTCTCGTACATCTTTGTAGAAGACATACCATCTGCTCTTACCGCCGGGCCGCTGACCCAGACAATTCTTCCTTTAGCTACCATTCCTATTTGTTACCCCTCAACATCTGGACAATATTCTTCCTTATTAAAGGTTTGAGTCTTTCAATACGTGAATCCAAAGTATTATCATACGTTATCGATCCATCAGCAGACCTCAGACGGATTCCACCAATAACATTTATGGGCTTGTCAGATAACTTCAGTTTGACTTTGTTATTATTATGGAAATTAGCAATTGCATCTTTAACAACTTCAAAGTCTTTATTGTTACATTCTATGATAACTTCATCAGATCCTATTTCAGAAATACTATTTTCAAGCATTTTTGTAATAAGTGCTTTGTAACCTTGCGTTTTATTTGAAGAGGCCAGCTTTATTTTTGCTCTCTCAAAAGCGTCATTGATAGCTGTTTCAATTACAACTAGTTCTTTGTTTCTGGCACCTAGTCTGCTTGAACCAACAATCTGTCTTCTTAAGTTTTCTGCTAGCTTCTTAGCTCCTTCTACAATTCTTAAATACTCAGATTCTAAACTTGTTCTAGATGATTCAAGATTTGTTATCGACTCCTCATATGCGGAATCAAGCTGTCCAATTAAATCTGCTTCCCTCTGAGCAAGAACTTTATCTATAGTTCGCTCTAGTGTAGAAGTCGAACTCATGTATAGTGTTGTTCGCTGCATAACGTGATTTTAATCTTTTGTTACAATAAAGTCGGCAGAAAATTGCAGATTTGTCTTGATAATTCTTTTTTCTTCTTTCAAGCAGCTTTCAGAGTATACGTACATATTTAATGATATGAAAACCCATATGTCATTAAATTGAAATATAATTGAATAAAAATGA
>DATDFS010000141.1:0-4020 GCA_036522495.1 Nitrososphaeraceae archaeon
TTCTTAATTGGCACATATTCACAGCCCATCGGCCCGCATTTTTTACCCATATAATCTGCTTTTGGACGATATAAAACAGACTTGGCCGCCTGTGATAGTTTCTCTTCTATTATGTGAGCTGACCATCCAGCTGCTCTGGCCATTGCAAATATTGGAGTATTCAGATCCATTGGAATTTCCATACTATAGTAAAGAGAAGCAGTATAAAGATCCACATTGGGATAAACTGCGGCTTTTTTCTTTTCCTTCATGTATCTCTTCGTAGCCTGTTCAACCTGCTCTGTAATTCCATACCATTTAGTATTTCTTTCTTCAGCTATTTTTTTTGATAACCTTGATAATACATCTGCACGAGGATCTGTTGCCCTGTAAACTGCATGGCCCATACCCATGATCTTACCACCTCTTTCCAATGTATCATACACCCATTTTTTGGCATTATATGGCTCTGCTATTTCAAGCAGCATTTCCATTACCTGAATATTTGCACCACCGTGTAACTCGCCAGATAAAGCCCCAATGGCTCCATTGATACATGCATACATATGAGCCCGCGTTGATGCTATCACTCTGGAAGCGAAGGTAGAAGCGTTAAGGCTATGCTCTGCGTGCAATATGAGACAGATATCAAATATTCTTTCCACTTGTTTAGTTGGCTCTTCACCTTGTAACATATAGAGAAAATTAGCTGAATGTGATCCTCCCTTTATTGGCTCGAGTATTACCTGGGATTTCCTAATTCTATCCCAAACTGCAATTATGGTTGGGAATTTTGCAATAATAGATATTGCTCTTCTAATACTTGCTTCTTCTTCATGATCTTGCAGCATATCATCAAGATCGTAATCAGGTAGTTCTGAAATGGCTGATTGCAGCACATCCATCGGGCTTGCTTGAGTAGATCGGCTCCTCATGCTATTTATGACAGATTCAGGAAGAGTCCGAGATTCTATCAAACTTTGCGTAAAACCATCAAGCTCTCCAGAGTTAGGCAGCTTATCATATAATAGCAGATATGCAGTCTCCTCAAAAGTTGAGTGATTAACTAGATCTAATATGTCATAACCTCGATAAAGGATCCTTCTATTTTTTGTATCTATTGAAGAAACCTTTGTATCTGCAACGACGATATTTCTTAACCCTTTGTTCTTTGTACTTGTTGGTGGTAAACCTTCACTCAATGCAGCTGACTCCATCGATACCATTTTTGCATGTATAAAATGCCTCTTTATACTTCAATAATATATTACAGTTAATAACTCCCTCGATCTAGATTTATTACATTCATTCAGTGATAGTCCAACAGCAGGTACTTAACAATCCTGAGACATTTACTTCATCCATCATGAAGATCAGATCAGCTCAAGTAAAAGACCCAGGTTAAGTTCATTTATAATTTCTTTGTATCAGGAGATAGAAGGTTAGATCAGATGTAGCAAGGTCGTATCAGATTGTAGCAGCTATTTAGGTGCTATTTTGTATATGTGTAGCAGATAAAAATATGGTTACATTTACTAGAGAAGATAGAAGAGGACGTGTCTTAGAGTATCACAGTCAAGGTATGGATACGAGGGAGATTGCTAAGCTTCTACATATGTCATTTACAGACATAGCGAAAATTCTGAAGGACTCAGATAAAGAGAAGGAATCTGAACAGCAACGGACACGACAGGAATTTCTGTCATCACAAGCCTACACACTATTTTCTGAAGGTAGTACTCTTGAAGAGGTAGCTATTGCATTAAAGCTAAGACAGCCCCAGGTAACTGAACTTTATACAGAACACTGGAGGCTGAAGGGATTGTATATGTTAGATCAGATTTATGAAGAAATCAAAGGTGATATCGGTTCTTTTGTGAACTTGTATAGATTAGCTAAGTCTGCATGTATGAATGTACAGCATGTAAACAGACTCATTGCGATTGCTAATAATCACTTACCATCAGTCGAATATGTGTATGAAACACGCAAAAGAGAAGCAGAGGACCTAGAAGCAGAGAAAAGGAATTCAGCCAGAATTTATCAGGAAATAAATGACAAGATATTATCGATGCGTAATATGTTAGACTCCATCTAGAGAGCGAGAGAGAATTAGCACAAAGGGATCAACTGTATCAGAAGAGAATGAAACTACAGGGTCTTGTAAAACACTTTGAAAACAATAATGAAGAATATACTACAATTAGAAAGACTGCTGAAGGAAAAGTGCACAGTACGTTGTCAGATCAGAAAATGGTGTTAAAGTTGGCTCTTTTGTCTTTAACCGACTCAATGAAAAATGATCCTGATAAATACAGTCATTTAATATATAATAATAACACCTCTTCAACAACACGAACACAAGCAACGGGTTATTATCCTGCTTCCTATGGACAACAGCAACAGTACCCATCACAGGCTTATACAGATCTGCTACTGGAGGAAACTGAGAAACTGTACAATAAATTAGCGAAAGAGGTGGTAGACGAAATTATTGGTGATTGTCTTTTTAGCACAGCCTCATCATTATTACCATTGTTACCACAGCCTGTAGAATGAAGTCATAACACAACAAAAATAACTGCAGCTAATCAGCCCCATATGCATACAGAAGAACTTAGATAGACTTACTAAATCAGAAGTGGATGACGACTAAGCAAATATCCTTTTATGGATTAGAGGTAAACTAACAGTACCTTTGAGCTTGAGCTTGAGCTTGAACACATTATTATTCAGTTTTGCAATAATACCATTGTTATATCATATTAAGTTGATTATGTTGATAACCCTGTGTAGCTGATGTTTATGCTACTTCAACTTCGACACCTGCAAGTAGATGCGATGATCCGAACTATTCATGTGCAGGAGGATTGCCGAGCAAGTTGCTGCTACTGCCATGTGCAGTTAATCCATGATAATAATAATATAATATAATATAATATATGAAGCAGACGAACCTATTAAATAACTACATTCTCATAACTCATCCTTATGCAAAGTGCAAAGAATCTTATACATCAGTCTGATGTACAGCCCATAAAATCCTGTTTATTATTGAAAGGAGGATTCCTAAGATGCCACACATAGACGGAGATGATGATGGCGTAGGTTATGGTGTGTCTGGCAAGAGCAGTAGCGGCAATGGTGTATATGGCGTCTGCGACGACGGCAATGCTGTCTATGCCGTGAGCAGTAGCGGCAATGCTGTCTATGCCGTGAGCAGTAGCAGCTATGGTGTGATTGGCATCGGCGACAACCTCGGTGGCCTGTATGGCCAGAGCAGCAGTGGCTATGCTGCCATCCTAAACGGGAAAGTGAAAATAACCGGTAATCTTGAAAAAGCTGGAGGCTCATTTAAGATAGACCATCCACTTGACCCAGCTAACAAATACCTTTGCCACTCCTTTGTAGAGTCACCGGATATGAAGAACGTCTACGACGGTGTAGTAGTATTAGATGACAAAGGTGAGGCAGAGATAGAGCTTCCAGATTGGTTTGGTATACTCAATAAGGATTTTCGCTATCAGCTTACTGCTATAGGAGCTCCTGGACCAAATCTGTATATTGCAGAGGAAATAATTTCTGACACTGTTACTACTATTACTACTACAAAGCATGATGGCAGCCATCACGACAACGACGGCTATGATGATAGCGGCCACAATGATAACAACAAGAACAACAAGGGAAGTCGCTTCAAGATTGCAGGAGGTACTTCAGCCATGAAAGTGTCTTGGCAGGTAACTGGTATACGTAAAGATCCTTGGGCAAATACTCACAGGGTTCAGGTTGAGGAAAATAAGCAGGATAAAGAGAGAGGCCACTATATACATCCAGATCTTTATGGTCAGCCAACAGAGAATCAAATAGATCGCTTTCTCTTTCCAGAACAGAAGAAGAGCAAAGGCAAAGAAGAAGAGGAATGGCTCATAAATAAATAAAACAAGGCTAACTTGTAGGTCGACTTAAATATGTATATGCATCTATCGCCAGGCCGGCAGTGTGTAACCAGGCTTTGTCATTCCCCATAATGTGGTGGGG
>DATDFS010000142.1:0-6325 GCA_036522495.1 Nitrososphaeraceae archaeon
TGCAATTCGTCTGACCTTGATTTTCATTCTGAAAATTGCTGCGGTGGTCTTGACTCGGTTGTATAGTTTGAGTGCTGGCCGGTGAATAAGTCATATATTGACCATAAGATACAATTGGTAAAAACCCTGCTGCAATAGTTAAGAAAACAGTAATGATATCTACTATAAGGGCATAATTCATAGCATTATTTTTCAATCTTTAGTTGCCTCAATAGAATATAAGGGATAAGCAATTAAGGTTGCACCATCTATATACCTAACTCGTTTCGTCTCGTCCTATGTGTAGTAACAACATCATGCTCCATCATGTATTTAACATAACCAAATCACTTCCATACGATATTTTTAGTTGATACAGCATATACAGTTTCGGGTACGTTTCTGTTAAATAGTGAATATGGGATAAATTCAGCATTATTTAGCTAATATTGATATATATTGATGCTAAATATCAATAGATGGAAAACATCACAAAGGCAATGGTGAATTTAACAGTCCCAGCCGTAATGATAATGGCTACAATAGCAGGAGTGGTAAGTACAACACAAGCAGCAAATGCTGATAAAGGCGGAATTCCTGATGCACATGCTGGCACACATCCATTCCAATTGCGTTAATCATCCAACACCAAACAAATGCACAAGATCCCAGGTTGCAGTAGAATATGATCATGAAAACATTAAAACAAAAATATGACTTAACTCGATCTCCCTTATTATATAATATCAAGGGATCAATACACTGTCATGATATGTATTTTTATGTAGATTTTCTGTGTAATGTTAGACGATCATATGTGAGGCCGTTGTTCGCTTTGATTCTCATAAGCTTTTAAGCCATCTCTAGAATTTTCTCACTTTCTGACCAAAATAAATCGATATATATTATAAATTGATCCACAATTATCACAAAAAATGCCCCCATCGACGATAGAATGGATAAAACCTTCTTATTAAGGATTGATATATGAGAAAATACGTGTAGATAGCTTATAATATGTCGAGACGAGAAAAGGACCCAATGAATTCAAACGGAACTATATATTGGTCCAATAGCTGCCTTGGATACTGCCTCTACGAAAGCGGTATCACAATCACTTGTTAACTTTATCTATCGTACCAAAATATCCAGGTGTTTTATATGACTAGATCATCCTCATCTTCCTCTTCCTCTCTCGACACAGAATTAGGATACGATTCCATCAGGACTGTAAAGAGTAACCAAACTATATCTTTGAATGGCAGAATACGGATAAGCAAAAAAGGATGGGTGATAAGAATACTCACATTTGTTTTCTTAAGCTTCTTGATAATAGCATACAACCTTTTTATTGGTTTACGAAATCCTCAAGAACTACCAATCATGATGTATACAGGATTTGTAATTTTGATATCATTATTCATATTAACTTTTGGATGGATCTTTTATAGAAATCCATCCTCATCAACAGTACCAGCAGCTGCTACCATCTCCTCTATTGGAAAAAATACATATACAACAAACAGAATTGAAAACGCAAACAAAAGTACAATAAGACATCATTTTTCTGATTTGGTATCTGTGATAATTCCTGTATACAATCAAGAAAAAATGATTGAAACTGTAATTAATGCTGTTTCAAATTCTACATGTAAAAATATCGAAATTATTGCAGTAAATGATGGAAGCACTGATGGTACAGAGGAAATTCTTGATTTCCTCAAAAACAAATATTCTTATCTTAAAGTTATACATAAAAAGAACGGAGGAAAAAGAAAGGCAGTTGCTACTGGCTTCTTTCAATCCAAAGGCGAATATATAGTACTAATAGACTCGGATAGCGTAATAGATAAGCATGCCATTGAAGAGTTTGTGAAAGCCTTTGATCAAAATGATCAGATAGGGGCTATAACTGGTCACGTAAAGTTGTGGAACTCGGGAAAGAATTTTCTTACAAAGTGCCAAGATGCATGGTATGACTATGAATTCAATATATACAAAACATGTGAAAGCTATTTTGGTGCAGTAACCTGTTGCTGTGGATGCTTGGCAGCTTACAGACGTAAAGCAATAGAGAGTTTTATTTCATTATGGAGGGATGATGATGTTTGTTGCACCACACCCTTGGCGCCGCCTTTACGACCACTATCCAAGAGTAAACTTATGGAATCACTTGCAAGTTATGATGATTCTGAAGATCGTGCCTTAACAGCTTATTCTATGAAGAGATGGAAAACTGCATATGTCCCAACTGCAGCTGTTTATACGGATGTACCAGAAAAATTTGATGGTTTTATAAAACAACAGAAGAGATGGAAGAAGGGTTACATAAGGGCAAATCTATTTGCAAGTACTTTTTTCTGGCGACAGAATAATCCTATCATATCTTTAGTATTTTATGCTGGATTTGTAATGACATTTCTATCACCTATAATTACTGTAGTCGCCTTATTCTATAGTACTTTTATGTTTCATCATCTATGGTCTCCTTTATTTTTAATTGGAGGTTATGCATCGATAGGATTTTTTGAAGGCTTGGATTATAAGATGAGAGATCCAAACGCAAAATACTGGATCTATAAACCTATGATGAACCTGATCTTACCTTTTATTGTTTCTTGGCTGGTATTCTATGCTATAGTGAAATATAATAAGAATGAATGGCTAACAAGGTGAGAAATACTTCAGAATAAATCGTTTCGATCTGAACATGAGAAACTATCTAGTTAAGAGTACATCAATATATTTATGCTAATTGGTGATCCTGTTAACTTAATTGGTTTCGCCTCCTATAAAGTACCTTAATGTACTAATTGATATTTGCTATCATTGCATTACGCATAATCACAAATAGGCCCAGCCAGCCATTTGTATTATACATGTGATAGACCACCACAGCCGAATCTTATGCAAGGGTAATAATCATCAAAATGTTCAGTTCTATCTTTAAAGTATTAGATAGCTCTTTCAATGAGGCTTTTTTCAGAAAATGTATGCAATCTATGTTTGAGCCCTAGGGAAGAACAAGCTTCGGGAGACCACGTTCCACCATCATCAGAATATACAGTATGTCTTGCATAGATTTCGATTAATGAGCGCAGGATTGATTCGGCTACGAGCATATTTCTATGCCTTGATAAGTAGAGTCCTAAAACAGTGCTTCGAATGGGTTCAATTGCATTCAATCCATAACCGCCATGCTTCATTTCTTCTTCCACCTATCTGAATCATGGTTTCGTCTATGACAGATGCCGTTAATCTTTTTCTTGAGTAGATAATCTTGAGATTAAATCGCTGTACCGATGCCGTAGAGCAACATGACTCCTTTTTTCTCTAAAAGGCTCTGCTTTAGAGGTATTCCTAAAACTTAAACCGAGAAAATCCAAGTACAATGAAGTAGAATGCATACATTACATTACTAGTTCCGTAAATGTCTTCTCACGTTCAACTATACTTATAGAATCTGTGGGAGAATGTTCGCGGCTATAGCTTTATCGTTAAGTTAACACGGCCTAATTGACATAGGTTAAGTTCATATGTAATAGATCTACTGTCTACACAGTCAGATGGTGGATAATGGTATCATGAAGCATATGCCCCGTTAGGACTAATAATAGATTGCATTCACCATATGAAGAGATATTGCATATAGAAAGAGCATAAGAAGATTTCAAGGATAGAAAAGACATTTGATGATTATTCTCCTTGCATGAGATCAGGATTGTTATTCTGTAATCTGCTGCTACATGTATACAAATGTTTGAGTCTTTTTGTTTTCATACATAACAATATTGTAGGATCCCAGACCAAATCTAGTGTTTGAAGAGGTGGACGTAGCTAATTCAACATGACTTTAGCATACGCACAAAAGTATTTAATATTCATGATACTGCTGTTCCGTATTTTGTAACCTTATCAAAAGACATAATCCTTATGTTATTTGATAAAAAGAAATCGATGAGCTTTGAGAGGTCTAAAACTTCTTTTTGGTCTATTGAATTACTGAATGTTGTTGCATTGACAGGTTTTGCAAAATCTTGAGGGTGAAGTACAATTACTCCATAACCATATCTCGCAATGTTCCTAGTCACATTGCCTATAATGTCCTTTAAAGGGGTTTTTACCCATTTAGTGTCGTCAAAGAATTTGAAGAATATCGTTGCAGGTAAATGATATATTGTTGCTGAGTTATTTATTGGTCCTTTGTTGTTATCATGAGTTATTGTTGTTGCTGCTGCTCTACTTCCATTAGCAACAAATATGGTTCTATTTTGATCGAAGCTATCTTCTTCTGCTGGACCACTGCTTATTATTTTGATTCCAAGTTGCCCCATTGCTTTAATTGTATCATTGTTGAATACATCATAAGGAGGAATGGATACTACTGATTTTGCTCCAAAGAGTCTTTCCATTTTTGCATTGGCTTTGGATAGTGAATCTCTCTGCTGGTTTTCATTTAATTGTGTATAATTAATATGATCCCATCCATGTAAATCTAATTCAAATAAACCTTTATGAAATCCCTCCTTGACTTTGTCCACAATCTCAGAATCGTTGCCTACGATATGCATTATTGATCCTAATGAAAGACTTTGATTCTTCGAGAGAAACAAATTCATGACTGCGACCTGTGCTGAATTAAGCCAGTAGTCTTGTATGTCATCCATCCTAAATACTATACATTTACATGAAGATGATGCAGTTGTACCAGTAATACTACTTGTCCTTGCAAAGGCTTCAGTTGGATAAGTAGACACAGGTACAGACATAATGATAAAAGCGAAAATTATCATCAAAACCACAGTGAGCGGATAAAGCAATGAATAGAAATTGTTATGCATTCAACATAATTTCGAATTGAAGAATATTTTAACGTTGATTTTTTAGATTCAGGCTAACAAGTCTTTTACTTAATTTGGAGTTGTAGCCATGATCTTATGAATGCCTTATTTGCGGTTGCTCCATGAAGACATATCAATATAAATTAATCAAAGTCCTGAAAAATAATTTATACAAATGTTGTGATATTCATACTAAATGAGAAACGCAGTAGGCTCATTTACACTATTATAGAGGGCCTAAAGAGAACAGCTTTTTGTATCCTAGTCAGGCATTCTAGCTAACAATGTTGTTTCAGTTTGATTTGATTTATGTGCAATCCTGTGACACTATCCTAGCAATACTCTCCTTTTTTGGTTCATCAGTACAAATATACCTTTATATAGGAAGTTACAGATATTTTATGAAATACTTATAAATAATGACAATACTATCCTTATATGAATACAAAGACCAAAGTTAGTATGGTGGCCATTGTTGCAACAGCGCTGCTTCTAACATCTACTTTTATTAATTCAGCTAGGGCTCAAGATATTCTAGAAGAGGCTTTGTCACATGGCCTGAACGCTAAGAATCAAGGTCAATGTAAGCATCAAATTAATGAAATTGGCTCACAACGCGGAATAGATACAAAGAATAAACAGACAAAGGATGCAATAAAGGGCTTTTGTGCAGAGACATCAAAATAAAATGTATAATGGCTGTATTTGACTGATTGTTTCGGCCCGAACTGTTGCTCTTCTCGATAAGTATACGAGGGAGCGAAAAATACCGATGAGTAAGCGGGGCGGTCTGTGTTGTTGTTGCTGCTGAGGACTAGTTATAAAAAAAGGATTGAATTTACTAGGATCCTTTCCTATGGATTCGGTTAGAGATAGAAGGCAAATTTCAGGTGTATCTTTGCTTCCGATACGGCGGGCCTTAGGAATCATACTTACATACAGTCAAACTTCATAATGCTAATTTATCTAGGTAATAGACTATCTTATCATATTTGATTACACTTCACCAGGATATAGATACAATAACCTCGATATTGTACCATATTTTTGAAGTAACATCTTTTAAAAGAAATTATGATACTGCATTTGGACAAATTGCCAATATCCTAAACCGTTATGGATTAGTTGAAAATCCAAGGAATTTACGTTTTAGATTTACTTTGTATATGCAAGAGTTTTTTGATTCCATTCCTCAGGATCAATGGAAGATAAAAGATCCAGCATTTGTTAAACAATCTGAGGAATTTGCAATTACAAAATTTAAAGACTGGATAATAGAACAGATCACGTGAGTCATTGCTGCACCTCATGGGATTACTTGTTGGGGTGGACATGGAGACGTCAGCTACGTAACTAATAATCCACAATTTACAATTGTTAAATAATATTTTCTTCTGGATGAAGGGGATAACAGATATGAGCCTTGATACTATGGCGGCTATGTTTTCATAGAGAACCGGTGCAGGACAATCCGTGTAAGGTTCCGTAATTAATGCAATCATTGG
>DATDFS010000143.1:0-33115 GCA_036522495.1 Nitrososphaeraceae archaeon
AATCTCTTCGCCATTGAGCAATATCTGATTTTCTGTAATTTTTATCGGAAATCGATTATAATGCATTCCATCAGCAGTTATAGTAATTTCATTGCTGTTAATGCCTTGAATTTTCGCTTCAAATATTATATTTTTAGACTGATTTTTTATTGTCAAATGCTTTGGTTTATAGTTTATACTCCAATCTCTGCTCCTTTGTTCACCAGTCCAACTATTTTCAGACACTATGGCAATTAGATTATTGAGCTTATCAAAGAAGTTGATATCAAATAGTATGTATTTCCCATCCTCTCTTTTTATAGAAAAAATGTCGAAGTCGTCTATTACAAGAAGCCTTGAAGTGTTGACGAACTTACATTTTCCTAAATTTACACTCACATCTTGCTGCGAGCCTACGGTAAAAGCATATTGCTCATACATTTTGTTATAAGGGTTGTTCTTTGCTTCACATAAAGCGGACTCTGACAATTCTCTATTGTTATATCCAATATAATGAAAAGGACAGAGTACTAACATATTTTCAGGAAGGAATGCCTGGACATCACGATTAGGAACAATGTGAGCGTATTGTAATATAGGACAGCCGCATATTACACATCCATACGATGCTTCCTTTTTAAGTTGTTTTTGGATTTGCAAAGGAGGGTTATTTGCAGACACATAAAATCTTCAATTGTCTAATTATTTAATGGTATGTTATGATTTTTTCAAGTATAATGTCATCATTGGAAGGGATCGACCCATGTTCTAGCTTCCTTCCATCCTGTAAATAGACAATAAATGGATTATACTTGTTTGAATTTCTTTTGGTTCATCTTCAACTTTGTTGTTGTTACTGGTACTGTTCTAATGCGTTAACGTCAGTGGCATGGCTGTCAACACTGTACATAACTTTAATGCATTGATATAGTCTTTCTTTGTTTTCGTGACTTATAGATTTGATAAGGCTACTCGCTGGAATAGTGTTGTTGGTGCATTAGTATTCTTGTTATATACTGAACTGTAATATAAGACAGGATACGTGTTAAGTCTTATGAGGATAAGTGGTAAAAGAATCCTGGTTATCGTAATTATGGGTATACTTGTATCATCAGTGGTAGCTGGTGCTGTTTCATACTTTAACAGATCGTCAACAACAACGACCAATGATAATCAAACATTACTAAATACACGAATAAATAATGTAGTTAATTTTTGCATTAAATCTTTACCAAATGGAACATCGGCTTGTGATAGTCAATTAGGACCAGTGCTTACCAGAATCTGTAATAATGAGCAACAACCATTCACTGCCTGCCATGATGGAAAAGTAATACAATACTATAAAATTAGGAACAACGAAATTGCGAAAAGAAGTGCGATAGTCAACAAGAGTAGCAATAACTCTACGAAAAAATAACATCCTTTACATCATATTTGATGACGTACCATTGACCCGTATGGAACCTTACAAAAGTATATACTCCAAAGCCTGGCACTTAGCTATCCTTCTTCTAGGGATCTTTTTAAATACAAACCTTTATTCTCTGTCATAATCTATCTGAAGAATACGTAATTGAAATTCAGAGACCGAATAGATGCTGCTGAAATATTGGCTGAAAGGCTTACAGAATCCTTCAACAATCTTAAAATCAACAGACAAGAGGCAGTTATCCTGGGAATTCCACGTGGTGGAGTAATAATAGCTGATATCGTAGCTAGAAAGCTATCGACTGGGTTTGATATAGTTATTGGAAGAAAACTCGGAGCACCTGAAAATAAGGAGCTTGCTATAGGGGCAGTTATGGAAGATGGGACATCTTATATTAATCGTTATCTTGTCGATGCACTCCTGATAACACAAGAGTATATAGAGAAAGAAAAACTAGAACAACAGAACGAAATTAAACGAAGAAAAACGCTTTATCGTAAAACAAGTGATTACGAGATTGAAAAAAGAGTCGTGACGCTTGTAGACGATGGCATAGCAACAGGTGCTACAATTATTGCTGCTGCAAGATGGATAAGAAAGCAAAGACCAAAGCTTTTGCTTCTTGCCGTTCCTGTGGCTCCCTCCCAGACCGTGCATCTGCTTAGACAAGAAGCAGACTTTACTGAAGTTGTAGCGAGTCCTGATAATTTTAATGCAGTTGGAGAATTTTATGCAAATTTCGACCCTGTTGCAGACGAGGATGTTATTGAGGTTATGAAAAAAAGAAATCTCCTATAAAAATATCGAGTTGATAAATATATAAGTCATTTCTTGTGTCAGAACGTAAATGGATTATCGTGTTAGTAATATTTCTTTGGCCGAGGAGGGTAAAAAGAAGATTGATTGGGCGGAAGCCCATATGCCCGTACTGGTAGCTTTAAGACAAAAATACCAGAAGGTTAGACCACTTGAAGGAGTTAGAGTTGCTGGTTGTTTGCATGTAACAAAAGAAACTGGTGTATTGATAAGAACTCTCAAGACAGCAGGAGCGGAAATATCGTGGTGTGGATGTAATCCACTTAGTACGCAGGATGATGTCGCAGCTTCATTGGCTAAGGACGAATCTGTATCAGTTTTTGCTAGTCGTGGTGTATCAACAAAACAATACTATGATGATATTTATTCTGTGATAGGGTTTGATCCCAATATTACAGTTGACGATGGTGCGGATCTGATAGTGGAAATGCATAAGAATATCAACAAATCTAAATCGATTGTGTATGGCGGTACTGAAGAAACGACAACAGGAGTTATTAGGTTACGAGCAATGCAAAAGTCGTCCAAACTGATGTATCCTATAATTGCTGTCAATGATGCAGAAACTAAGCATGATTTTGACAATATTTATGGAACAGGTCAGTCGGCGATCGATGGAATAATCCGAGCTACAAATATATTGATTTCAGGAAAAAACGTAGTCGTCGCAGGATATGGGCATGTTGGTAAAGGAATAGCAAAGAATGCTTCGGGAGTGGGTGCTAATGTTACAATTACAGAAGTGGATCCAATATCTGCTTTGAAGGCAAAGTTAGATGGATACTGTGTGGCACCTATGATAAAGGCAGCCGAAATTGGTGAAGTATTTATAACGACTACTGGCTGCAAAGATGTAATCACCGAGGAAGACATTACTAGAATGAGAGACGGCGCCATATTAGCAAATGCTGGTCATTTCAATGTAGAAATCTCTATTTCAGCACTAGAAAATCAATCTACCGATAAAGCACAGATAAATAAGGACACAGTTCAATATAATTTAAAGAATGGTAATAGAGTTTATCTAATAGGTGAAGGGAGGTTGGTAAATTTGGCTGCCGCCGAAGGTCACCCATCCGAAGTCATGGATATGAGTTTCGCCAACCAGTTTTTGGCTGTTTTAAGACTTGTTCGATCTGGAGGTAACTTGAAGCCATTAGTCTACAAGGTTGAGAGAAGTCAGGATCAGGAAATTGCCATGGCCAAACTGCAAGCCATGGGTATAGAAATAGATAGACTTTCCCCTGAGCAAAAGACATATTTGGAAGGATTTAGCGAGGGCACCTGATGAGGATCTTCATTTTCTTTAATTTCTAGGGTATAAATATGTAAATATGACGATAGTGGAAAAACAGATACAGTGTATTCTATTTGGGCGTCTTATATCAGCAGACTCAGCTAATTTCTCATTCAGATATATTACCTTATAGTATCATGTATAGCAGGAATTCTTAATAAAATAACTGGCTGCGTTATCATCTTATCTATTAATCGATATATCTGAAAGTGTAAATACTTCCCTTATTCTTACAAATTCTTATAATTGGCAGGATGGGTAGTCTAGCTTGGTAGGATACCTGTTTCACACACAGGTGGTCGAGAGTTCAAATCTCTCCCCATCCACATAATTGATTTGTAGAATGATCACTTGTCACCTAGTCTATATCAGCTCGTGATCAACATTGATATGAAAATTACCAGAGTAAATCCGAGAAATATTTTGGTAATACTCATTGATTTATCAAGGGCAGAAGAATAGTCATCGAATTGATTTTTTCCCATCACTTTAATACTCGATTCTGCTAATAGCAATTCGAAGCGAGCCAACCCAATCTTTTCAAATGATTTTTTTGATACCTGAAGATACATCTCTGCAAGCTTGTCAGGCTCGCTTACATTACCTAATGCATAGTAACCTTGCCGTGTTCTCTTACCTGATGTCGCGTGTGTATCAGAAGTGCAGACTTCGATCATCTTTATTCCGTTATTATTCAATGTGGAAATGACATGATCGTGTATCCCATTTTCCATATTGTTTGAATCTGCCCAACCGATGGCATATCTATCTTCTTCGACTTCTATGACTATTGCCGCAAGGCCGGATTGTCCTAAATCCTCGATGCCTTCTACCTTATAATGAAGGTCATCCGTATTGGCAAAACCGATTTTAAATTCACGTTGTTTCGCATTCTTCAATTGTTTCATGCATTGTTTTGTAGCTGATAATAAATTATGACTATCAGTTTTAGTTAGATGATCTCCCATTGCATTATGACTGTCAATAACAAGAATATGGTTAAAACCAAGTTCGGAAGAGTACTGTTCTATGTCTGTGCGTATACTATTTGGCACATCCTCCATTCCTTTAGGCGCCATCGAGAGAATAACTATAGCAGTATTGCCAAATGCAAATCCTGTTACGCTACTCTCTCCTATTCTAAATTGAACCGGAGCTGTGCAAGTATGACCCGTTTCCAATATCGACGCATCAGAGAAAGTTCCAACATATCGTTCTACCTCTTTTTTCGAAGGGATATTGAGAGAATGATCTGATACGCTATGCATAACTAGTGCATTCTTAGAAAACAAAGTATACAATACATAAGGCAAATTACTTCCTCCAACCGGACTAAATGGACCAGGATGCACTTCTGGCAGAATAATAGATATTTCATCGGAATTTGCAACTTTGAATTTGACAATATATGTCTTGACTACTTCATTGTGAGCTTTTGATTCTGAGATTTTCTCCATTCTTTCTGCCCTATTTTCAGTCCATGCGGCAAGGAATGCTTGCAGAACTCCGAAAGTACTTTTTATTCCGGGTCTTCCAGATCTATCTGCAATAATAGTCCATGAGATGCTAATTATTACAAATACCAAACCATATCCTAGGCCCACAGGATGTATTAAGACACTCTGATAATAAGAAAAAGAGTTTTCAAAAACAAAAAGAAGAATCAAGGGCTGGATAAAAGAGGCTCCAATTGCTCTACCAAGGCTTGCACCGAAAACTGAGGTAAATATACCTATACGCAAGCCGCAAGCTAAAAGCATTCCTTCAATAATATAGTAGTTGAATGAACTGCCATTTTTTGAAAACAATGATTCAGAGATAACTCCAAGTATGATCGTGAAAAGCCAAAGGATGTTGGCAAATGCCGAGACATGGAAAACTTTTGAAATTTTATTTAAAGGTGTTCTCTGAAGAGCAACGAAGTCCAGAAAATTCGCACCTGTTAACGCAATTTGTCCAAGCAATATTGAGTAAAGGAAGTGAATTTGATCCGTCTTAACGTGATATACCTGTATGATGAATATGATAGTCGATACAAATAAGAGAGAGAGACCGTAGGAGATTTTATATGATGAAGGATTTATTCTTGTTAAAGACCAACGTCTATGAATATTGGATACGCTATCCGGCATTGCATTAGACATCATACAGTCATGTGATTCTAATGTAAGACTGGAAATAATATTCTAATTAAGACGGATATTCCGATTAGCCCGCCAGTAATAGCTAATACAATTTCCGGCTTAACCTTTACGCCTCTTGTCTCATCTTCAAAGAATCTCAATAGGCCGGCACTAGAAGCAGGTAAAGGGGCATTCTTCTTTTTACTACTCATTTTAGATATGAATTTAGATTGTACGCCTTAAATATATTCCGCTTGATTTTTTTTGGGAATGGGGCATCTATTCTGATCTCCGCATTGAATTTGGTAGAAGGGATAAATTTAATGGCTTACTTACATATTACTTAAGATTATGTGGGCTCTAACCAATTCGTAATTTAAGATAGGAGAAGCAAATTCTGATCGTAAATTATAATGATCAGTGATGACAAGAATAATAGTGTCGTGGTTCCGGGCAAGGCTTAATAATAAGAGATGAGAAGATTAGTTTACCAAAAGATGGCGGTTATATGCAAAAAATGTGGTCTGCCAGACGATTTATGTGCATGTGGAGAACTTGACAAAGAAGATACCAGAATCGTCGTCCGTTTAGAAACAAGACGTTTTTCAAAAACAACAACGATGATTGAAGGTATTGATCCAAAGCTTAGCGATATTCACCATATCGTTAAAGATCTGAAAAGCAAGTTTGCATGTGGTGGGACTGCAAAAGATGGCTTCATAATGCTACAAGGCGATCACAAAGATGATGTAAAAGGATATCTGGTCAAGAAGGGTTTTAACGAATCCGCAATCGAGGTCCAGTGATGGGTAACCGATAAATGTATTGTCCTTTCTTGTAACCATCCAACCCTGATACCAGTCGCTACAGATTGAATCTGGTATATTGCCATCTCTGTCGACCTTGAATGGTACAGGAAAGAATACTAATAGTTTTATAGAAGTATCATAACTTCAATATTTACCTTTAAACGAAGGCATTTAAGCCGGCCGGCTAAAAATTCTGCTTGATGCACAAACCCGTCAGATCCCAAAAGAAGCAGACATCAAACCTAGATGGAACAATTCGGATAGCAGCAAATATTCAGAAAAGCATAGCCACGGGGCGTTCAAATTATGTGGAGATGCGAGCAGCGAGTACGATAGTTGCTCATAACATTAGAGTGAGAATAAATTCAATAAAATCTCTTATGGGTGGATGCAAATACTTGGAGTTATCAACAATTTTCTCCATAATGTCGAGTGGTTATGAATTCACGCTGACTCCAAACGGAATTCTCAAACGAAATGATCTAGAAGACCTCATATCCATAGATTCAGACATTGCTCTCCTTCTTATGGCAATAGAAGATGCCTTGAAGATTAACGGTCAAGCACGCTTTGATGACGAATTGGCTCATCTGAAGGAGTTGTTAAGTAAGAGAAAAAGGTTGATAGAATTCCTCAAAGCTTAAGGTGCATTTTTAAACCTTTATATCTGTTTCTAATGGTGACCTCTGTTACACCAGCTGCTTCTGCTACATCCTTCTGTGTCTTGTTCTCACCATTCATCACACAGGCCACATATAATGCTGCAGCAGCCAAACCCATGGGATCTTTGCCCGCAGAAATCTTACCTTCCTCTGCCTTTTTTAATATTTCAAGTGCCTTGCGTTTTGTTTTTTCTGAAAGTCCGGCTTTGCTTGCAATGCGCGCAACACATTTTACCGGATCTACTACAGGCATTTTAAGATCTAGCTCTCTGATCAGTAGCCTGTAGCAGCGGGCCACATCCTTTTTCTTAATATTACTTGCATTAGCAATATCTTTTAATGTCCTTGGGGTTTCGGTATCCCGACAGGCGGCATAAAGGGCTGCCGCTACCAAAGCCGAAATTGATCGACCTCGTACTAGTCCCTTTTCAAGAGCTTTCCTATATACATAGGCAGCCTTTTCAATCACGGCATCGCCTACCGCAAGTTTATCCTTCAGCCTATCAAGTTCGCTAAATGCTTGTCTAAAGTTACGATCTACTGGCTCATGAACTTGACTTCTGCTATCCCAGGTTCTTAATCGCTCGATCGTGCTTTTCATAGATGCAGATAATGGTTTTCCTGAAGCATCTTTGTCAACCGGTCCGATAATAGTTGCAAGACCCATGTCGTGCATGGCAAGTGATGTTGGAATTCCTGCACGGCTCCTATCCTCATGTTCTTCTTTGGAGAAGGCGCGCCATTCAGGCCCCATCTCTTCTATTCTTTCGGTAATTACAAAACCGCAATTTCCACAGAACATCTCACCACTCGAATTATCAGTAACCATTGGCCCCTTTCCACAGCGGGGACATCTATTACCAAACATCGAAATGTCTTTTACCAATTTTCACCACAAAATCTTAGACGGTGTTTGCCATCTTATATAAATATTTTATTTTAATATATAAAGATTATGATTAAAACTATTTCGTTTATTATAAGTTTAACGGATTTGATATATGCATTCATTTATATAGCGATTTATTAATCAAATCCTCTGTAATTTTAAAAATTTTATTGATAAGTCAGCAACAGAGTGAGATCGGGATAACGGGATTAAATTGATGACGTTAAATATTAATTAAAGGTTAGTGCAAAAAGAAATCTAATGCAACATACATCCAGAATTCCTAGATGGATAGTGGAAAACGATCCAAGTTGGGAGAAATCAATCGACTCTGACCCTCAAGTTCAAAAATGGATCAAAAAGGGGACGAACATTCAAGCGGTTTCTACCCCGACCAGTATTTCTTGTGAGATAATAGGTGAGACAAGGGACGCAGGCGTTTTATTAAATCCTCTGTCTAGTTTCATAGCACAGAACATGCGTGAAACGCTGACAGGTGGTGATCTTATCAAATATCTTTCAAGCAGTTATTTAAACCCTGGAATGAGTGGTTCGCCCAGTTTTGATATTACTCGAAGCAAGTTCTTTAAATCACGCAACTGATGCGATAACGCATAGTAATTTAGATTATGCATACCCGTCAAGCACATATAGAATAGGATGAAACTGTCATGTAAATCAATGCTCTCTTGCGCCTGCTTGCGCAAGTTGCCTCAAATGACAGGGTGAAGAGTATAACTCTCCATTTAAGATCGGTTTTCAGGCTTTTTTTACTTACACCCTCATGGGCTATAGGATATAACTTGCCGAATTATTGTAATTGAAAATGCATATATTAATGAAGAATATAATTTCTGCGTGCAAAAACTAGTTGTTTTGCCTTTGATGATCTCTCTCTTCGTATTTTCTGTATTTTCAAATATATCGATACACGCTCAAACACAAACTGTAAAGAAAGGCGCATTTGTTGATCAAGTAAATTTTATACATTATCTTGACGAGAACTTGGCTCTTCAGGATCTAAAGGCTGGTAAGATCGATACGTATTTTGCAAACATACCTTTGCAAGTAGTATCAGATGCAAAGAGCGATCCAAATCTTAACGTATATGAAACAACAGGAGAATTTTCAGATCTTTTGTTAAATCCTGCACCAGCGAAAAGCTCGACAGGCGACTTGAATCCATTTTCAATAAGACAAGTCCGGTTTGCGATGAATTATTTAGTTGACAGAGACTTTGTGGTCAATGAGATTTTGAAAGGCTATGGGACTCCACGGATCGACCCATTTGGAATATATTCTCCAGAATATCTGAATGTAATCAATACAGTACAGTCCTTTGGATTTAGGCATAGTCCGCAAATAGCAGACAAGATGATATCTGATGCTCTGTCACATGTTGGCGCTACAAAGGACAATAATGGTAAGTGGATTTATAATGGAAAACCAATTACCCTCAAAATACTTATTCGTAGCGATGTTTCTTACAGAAAGTCAATTGGTGAAGCCGTGGCTTCAGATTTGGAAAATATAGGTTTCACTGTCATAAGGGATTATGGTGATTTAAACAAGGCAAACGCCATTGTATATGGTTCTGACCCACAAGACTTTAAGTGGAATATCTATCCAGAAGGATTTGCATCATCAGCATTTGCAAAGTATAATCCTGTAACAGCTGCTCAAATGTATGCCCCTTGGGATTCGCAAATGCCTGGAAAGCGAAATCCAGCTTTCTGGAATTATGAAAATTCTACATTGGACAAGATTACACAAAAAATAGTATTTGGAAACTTTAGCTCTGAGAACGAACGCAACAATCTTTTAAGAAGTGCTATAAAAGACGGCATTCAGGAATCTGTAAGAGTTTTCGTTGCTACCAATATTGATCCCTATGTGGCTACAACGAATGTCAAGGGATTAATAAATGACTTTGGCGCTGGAATTACTAGTAGATTATCTCCAATCAATAGCAGATTGGAGAACAACAGTACGACGCTTAATATAGGTATGAAGGAAATCTACGTAGGAGCATGGAATAATATTGCTGGATTCAGTGACCGATATGCTACAGTTGAAACCGCGGATATAACGGATCCTGCAGTCTTTGTTCATCCCTATAACGGCGAAGTAATACCATTCCGTACGCCTTGGACCGATATCCAAACAAATGGACCTCATGGTAAACTTGCGGTCGCCCCTGATGCTATCATATGGGATCCAATAAGCCAACATTGGAAGAAGATTGGAAGTAGTCGCAACAATAATGCTACAGCAATTAGTAAAGTTACTTATGATTTGATATACAGCCGATGGCATAATGGAGCAATGATGGATAAAAATGATTTACTGTATTCTTCCTATTTTGGGCATCAATGGGGGACTAATACTGGACCTGGTGACAAAACAGTAGACTCAGAGTATACTAGTCAGGCTGCTCAGGCCATTAAATATGATAAAGGAATCAGGTTTCTCTCTAACAACAAAGTAGAATCATACATCGACTTTTGGCACTTTGATAAAAAAGAGATCGCAGGAGCAGGGCTAGTATGGGCCGCAGAACCATGGGAAATAACTGCAGCTTCTGAACGGCTGGTCGAGGATGGCAAGTTTGCTTTTTCAAAAACTGATTCAACCTCTAAAGGTGTCGATTGGCTTTCTCTGATAGTTCCATCACATGCAAATGCAATAAAAGATGAGCTTCAGAAGATGAAGGCTGAAGGGTATGTGCCTGTTGCATTGAGGGATACAGTCAGTGCTGATGATGCAAAGAAAAGATACGACGCAAGTATTAACTGGATAACACAACACAATAACGCAATAATTGGCAATGGTCCATTTTACCTTGATAATTACAATCCTGCAGGAGGGGTTATTGCACTTAAAGCATTCCGTGATAATTCATATCCATTTGACGTGGGATATTGGAATAAATACGAACATCCAAAATTAGCATCAATTGAAAATGTCAATGATCTTCCCAGATTCATACGGTTAGATCAACCGGTGAACATGATAATAAAAGTGAATGTAGATGGAAAACCAAGTAATAACGCTACATTAAACTATTACCTTTCTAACAGTGACGGAAATGTTATTCTAAGTGGAGTGGGTAAACCTATCGATAACACAATTGGTAGCTTTTCAATTAATCTTAGCAGTAACGATACCAAGAAACTATCTGTTGGTCCAGATATTTTAAAAATATTCGCCAGCAGCTTTGATGCATACAAACCGGATATACTCACTAGGCTTGTCATAGCTGTAAGAACTATGGGTACGGCACAACGATGATGTATTGTAGAATGAGACCCAAGGAGGTTTCAAGGAAAATTCAAATAACATTATGACATAACAACAGTGATGGATCAGCAAACAAAAAGACCCTTTGTTATAAGATGTAGCTATCTTTCTTATATTACCATTTGAATAGCAAAGGGGTTCCCTGACAATTGGTTATTATAATAGAAAAAACCTTTTAGGAGCACTCGTAATGGGATTCAAGTGGTTCTTGCTCCTTAGGTTAGTAAGGATGTTTATTACTTTAAGTGCAGTCCTTTTGATAACCATCGCCTTACTAGGAGCCACTATGGATGACATTCTTAAACGTAATGCACAGCTAAGTGTTATAGAACAAGTTAGTCAGGATGCAAAACTGAACAGCAGTTTTAAAAATCAGCAAGAACAACAACGCTATGTCAACAACCAGATCAATGCAAGAATCCATGCACAAGGACTCGATGAGCCATGGTATTCACCAAAATCGCTAGGTACGAAGTTATTCAAGACGATGACATTAGATCTCGGCAATGCACTATTCTTGACCAGCGATTCCGGTTCCGAAAAAGTCAGTAATATAATAATGGAAAAATTACCTAACACGGTGTTACTATTTACAACGTCTACAATTATAATTATACTTATTGGTCTATACCTCGGGTCGTATTCAGCTAGCAAGATTGGATCTTTTCTTGACAAGTTTACTTCGGCATCTGCTATATTCAGTATAAGCGTCCCAACTTTTTTTATAGGCATGATAATGATCGTAGTCTTTGCATTTGTTTTACACATATTCCCGTCAAGATCCATTCCTTTAACTAATCCTAGCGATCCACGTTATATGTTAGACCTTTTATATCATATGATATTACCACTAATCACTCTAATTTTGGTTGGATTTGGTGGCTGGGCCTACACAGTCCGTTACTATGTTATTAATATTTTCAGTGAAGACTTCATCGCTGTTAAAAGAGCACAAGGAATCTCAGAAAGAAAGATAACTTATTCGCACGCTTTAAAAAATGCAGCCCCACCGACTTTCCTATCAGTTGCGTTGCTCCTCTCCAGCTCAATTATAAGCGGTTCAATTCTTGTCGAGATAGTTTTTAATTGGCCAGGAATGGGTCTGCTTGCCTTCCGTGCCATCAGTGTAATGGATATTCCTGTGATAATAGGCCTGACGTATGTTACAACGCTTATCTTTGTTATCACTATATTCGTTGTCGATCTAATGTCTCAGTACTTTGATCCCCGAGTGAGGGTAGGATGAGTGTTAAAACAATATTAAAAAGCGATTTTTTAAATAAGTTTAGAAGATTAAAAAGCGGGATCGCCGGTGTTACCATACTTTTCGTACTTATCGGTATATCAGTATACGCCGCCGCTGCCGTGCCATTAGACTCATTTAGGCAATGGAACAATCCGAACTATTGGATAAAGTATCCTAAATCAGCCATGCCGGCATGGACAAATCTTTTCTCTTCGAAAAAGCAGCCAGAGCAGTTGATTAAGGACGATGCTATAGTTACAGAGGGATCCTTGCAAGGTGTAAAGAATATAACGTATACCTATAAATTTGCTTTTAACTACGACTTTTTCCCTAATGATTTCATGTTAAGTTATGTGGTACAGTATGGCTCCATCCCTCCTATATTCGACGTTCAGTTAGGGAGGCCAGATGGTGAATCCTTCGACTTGATTTCATCTTCATTGCCTTCACCACAGGGGACTCACTATGTCTTCAAGGATACTCTTTTTTCAACGGATAGCCAAATTCAAGAGAGTCTTCGAAATTACATCGACAGATACTCTTACAACGTGGACGTGACAAGACCAGAAGTAATGATATTTTCTGCAAAGAACAATCCAAGTGTATTGAAAGGAATATACACGCTGAGGCTGACCTTCTCATTTTTTGATGAAAATAGATACGATAAAGTTCTAAACACGGAATTTATCCTTGGTGGCAAGGTATTTGGTTTATTGGGGACCGATGAACTGCGTCATGACTTGACGACAGGCATTATTTGGGGAACCCCTGTAGCATTATTCATTGGACTGTCTGTGGCCATTGTATCTACATTTATAGGCTTATTCTATGGATTGACCGCCGCCTACAAAGGCAAGAAAACAGAACCAACTCTGATGATGATAGTCCAAATCGTAATCAACATCCCTGTCCTGTTCATATTAATCATACTTGCGATAACGATAGGAAGAAGCATCTTTCTGATAGTGGGATTTTTTACGTTGTTTGGTTGGGTAAGTATGGCTTTAATCAGCCGTAGTATGGGGCTACAGATAAAGTCTTACGCGTATGTTGAAGCAGCGAAGTTGATGGGAGAATCCGATATAAAAATAATATTCAGACATATAATCCCGCAGTTGCTGCCGTTTGCTTTTGCAACTATAGCTTTGTCAGTCCCTTCCGCTATTTTAGCAGAATCTGGGCTGAGCTTCATTGGACTTGGAGATCCAACAATTCCTACTTGGGGCCAGATACTTCACGACGCACAGTCTTCAGACGCTGCCGCTAGGGGAATGTGGTGGTGGATAATGCCCCCTGGAGTAATGATAGGAATCACGACCGTAGCATTCGTCTTGATTTCCCGCGCGTTAGAATCTATAGTGAACCCTAGAATGAAGAAAATCTAATAATTATTGTTGGCTATTCAATCCATTTATGCCAAACAATCTTATCCTTTCAAGCATAGAATCTGAAAGCTTTATCGTGTACGCAGCTGCATCATCTGATGAAAGTTTTGAAAGTTCCTCCAAAAACTTGGTTTTATCTCTACCTCGTTCGTACAAGCCACCAGACTCCTTTATGCAAAGAGGAAACTTTTGCATCTTGGTGCCATTCCAGCTTAAATGTTTGATAAATGATCTATAACTGTTGAGATCATACCAATCTAAACCCTTCTCCTCACAGAATGCAATCCACACATCGATGGTGTTTTGGAAGAAGGCCCTACTACGGAGTTCTTCGAGTGTCAATGTTGTTATTCAGAAACCATGAGTCGATATTCTTTTATTAAGTTTCTGCTAGAAAATCTTATAGATCGCTTCATACATCGCCATGGGGTAGAATTTCTAACTCCATCTCATTACCATTTCTATCAAATGCGCCCATACTCTTATCTACGTATGGATGGCTGATAATCACCGAAACCAGGCCGTAATAATTATTTAAATCTTCAAGGGATGGTCTATTAGAACCGCCAGGATGTGAATGAGCAGTGCCTATGTATGAAAGATCGAAAGGTAAATCATAGGTCGGAAAGCCAGAATAATAAGGACCATGGGAAGAAAACGGAGGAATTATCAAGCCATCTATGATAATTTGATGTCTCTTGCTTTTTCCCTGCAAAATTAAAATCCCTTCGTTAGGGTGCCAGGTCCTAGCATATGTGATAATTCCATCTGCAGCCTGCCGAGTCATAAGAACTTGCTTATTTCTTGTGGGCTGAGTTTTTTCCTTATCTTTACGTCTAAAGAACAATACTCAGGTATTGTAAACGTTTTATTTTAATATTGATTGTATAATAGAGAATCAATATTAGGACAAGATATTACGTCAGTTTTCTTCAAAATATGTAAAAATAAATTCGTTTAGATATCTATACTTAACTGCAATAAATTTTGTACGCACAGATTTTTTACAAACATGTTAGGAAGCATTAGATCAATTCTTCCTTGCCACTGAAAGCAGAGTAACCAGGATGCGAAGGTTAAGTGGTTTATGTCAACATATAATGAAATAACACTCCTGAGTTATATGAATCAGCTTCGCAGTACGAGAAAAAAGGGAAGAGTTAGGAGAAGGATGGCCGGTTATAGAGCTATTATAAAACAATGAAAGTGATCCGTAGCATACGATCATTAGGTTAGTGGTGATACAAGTACTACAGAGCAAAGAAAGGATGTTAACTAATTTAAATACAATACTTTTGTTTAACAGTCACGAGTGATTATCGGGCAGAGTCTCAAGTTCAAAAATCAAATCCCATATTGATTGTTGCCTGTCTTTAGGATCGAGATCAATCATCTTCAATATACAGCGGTCTAGCTTTCGGGAAATTGTAGAATGGTACTTTGAAGGAGGGTCAACTGTAGGTCTATTCATTTTATCGTCATATGCAGGCGGTCTTATACGCGTCATCATTTCATAGAATATTATTCCCAGAGGAAAAATATCGGTACGGCCATCAACTAAATTATCCAGTGCAAACCATTGCTCCGGGGAACAATATCCTGGTGTTCCACCTATCTCCCCCTCTGCTGTCGTAGCTGTCAATGCTAGAGATTCTCTATTGATATCTTTCCCAAGCCCCCAATCTGTAATTTTTACTTCAGATCTGCTAGGATCTGTATACATAATATTATCTGGCTTTAGGTCTCGATGAAATAAATTGGAACTGTGCGCTTGCGCTAAGGCATTGCATGTGGGTAGAATGATTCTGTTGATAGTCCATTTCCTCTCGAAAACATATCTTTCATGACTACTGAACTTTTCATCCATGTGTTCTCTGAGAGAACCGCCAGTTAGATACTCCATTATGTAGTAGGGCTTGAAATTTGGATGCTCTCCTCCCATATTCCACTGGAATATCTTTACGATATTTGGATGATTTAAACGGGAAAGTATGTTAACTTCCCTTTCAAAGCGCTGCTTGTTAGTGATATTAAAGTTCTTCAGTTCTTTTAGTGCATATCTTCTGTTATCGTCTCCTTGAATCTCATAGACTGTTCCAAAACCACCTGATTTGACAGGCTTTATAAAATTGTATTTCAATTCTGTAGAATACTGCTGATAGCCTATTATGTTGTAGTCTCTAATGCTAAAGAGAGCCGCTTGTTGAAAGTTTCTATCTGATAGAAAAAAAGAGTTTCCATCTCTCTAGTATATTTTATACCTCTTATTGTTCTGCGCCAACGCTTGGACCATCATAGCGATGTATATGTTTCTCAATTCTATACAAAGCGGTATCGACATAATCATCAGTAATTAGCGATGGTATATTAATACAACATGACATGGGGAGTAATGAGTTTATTTTGTACAGGATTTTAATCTTCTTATCTATGTCTGATTCATTGTAGCAATCATCCACTAGCTTTGTGATTATAGGGTGTTGTATTACATTAGTCAACTATTCAATTCCTCCTTTAACATGTAGTATGGTATCTGAAATTTTTACAAACGTCACATTTGTCTGCCATAAACATTCTTTCCCAAGAAAATTCAGTACCATTCCTGATGTGTTCAAAGAGCACTCCACACTGCTTGCATTGGTGAAGGCTTTGTGCCACCTTATTCCGACTATTTCTTGTTTCGGAAGCAAAATGTATTCTTAGGTTCATACTTATGTATGCCCAATATAGTATAAATATGATGTACGTTAATGTATCTTAATAAAGACATTTAATGTATATACTTATATATATGGAACTTGTACTCATATGTAACAATCTGAAATGGCCTCCCAAACCAGAACAAAATTATATAAAGTTGAATCAAAATCCTCAAAAACTGGAGTAAAAACCTATAGACATTCAATTTTTCTAGAAAAGGCCTTTGTTGAAGATAGTCTGTTTCCTTTCAAAGCTGGTGAAAATCTGAGCGTAAGAATAGATGAAGATAGACTGATTGTTACGAGGGTCAAAGACTAGACCACCATCTTGCCGCCACGAGTTGTCGGACGCAGCCCTATATTAACTCGTGAATATCATTTAAAGTCCCCCTCCTCCCTGTTGGGGGTTCCAAATCTTAAAAGGGACGGCAAAAGCTCATCGCTATGAGTCTTTTTCCAAATGAAGACATCCAAACCAAAGAAATTGAATCATGGAAGGGTTTTGCGAATAGCTTGAAGTCAGAAGAATACAAAGAAACATTCAATAAAATGTTAAATGATTGCTACAAGTACGCCAATGCAATTAATGCTAAGGGCGAACCTTTTCCTACTGAGTCATTACTTATGTCACTTTTGCTATCACAACATAAGATGATTGAGTGGTTAACCGCCAAATACCAGATTAGCAAGATATAAGGGTTGGTTGGATTTGCTGAATCCACAATCTCAAGATTTTATATTAAAAGAAAGCCATCTGATGCTCCTCCATACATATAATATAAGACTGATGATGGGGGAGAAGATTGAAATCTGCTAGGAATATATACACGATCATTCACTCGCCCGTGACCAGCGTTCTAATCCTCTCTTGTCATTGTATTGAATAGGTTTGCCAAAGTGTCATTGGAAAGGGCAATAATAATAGTGTCGGCAGTATACATTTATCTCACAGGAGTAGTGGGTCCATTTTATAATGATTTACCATTTGGTATAATAATCACCCTGTAGTGAGTGGTATAGACGAGAAAAAATTGTCTGAGAAAGAGCAAGAAATAAGTAGACTTAAAGATGTAGCAAGGAAGTCAAATGATGAGAATACTGTAAGAAGTGCCATTGATAAACTTACTTTGTACGGAAAAGATGGGATAAAACCTATAACTGATATTATCGGCGCACCTGTCGTAGATGAATCGATGAAACAATATGGCCTAAATGCGATCAAGAGAATAAGAATATTTACTCCTTTCAATCCTTAGAAACTAGAGTTCATTAAAATTGAACTGAACTTTCGGGTTCTTGACCCTGTTAACCGTCGCGTCAGTCGATATTATTAACACTATATACTATATATTATCATATTTATGAAGTCCTTATTCAGAATAAGCGATATGAATAACAGTTTAGAACCTTTTAAGCAACGTCGTTTCAATCATGATGTCGATAGGATCTTAACACATGACAGACATCGCAAAAAAGATTAAGAACAAAATTCAAGGTACAGAGGCAAAAGCCAAGACTGAAGAAATCATGCTAAAGGGAAACCAAGCTCAGAAACGCTCAACAAAGCCAAGATAAAAACAAAAGATGCCTTATAGGTTAGTATACTAAGAAGATATAGGAAATTATATGTTCTCTTTTCTTAACAATGCAAGAGGTTAGGCAGCTTCTGTCTCTATACGAAGAACATTATCGTTATGGTTGAGAATCAAATCGTCAACTTGGACCTGGAAGTTTAAGCTGCTGGTCTAAAGATGTAACTGAACAACCACAAGTCTTTTAGTTGATGGAGTAGGATATCTGAAGACTTTTTGTTATTTGATTGAATGAGAATGCTATCTTTTTTAATGGCGATATACAAGAAATGAGTTGGATCATGACTAATACTTGTTCTGTTCTACTCCTCGAATTGGGACTTGCAGCATTTGATGAAAATAATCGTTTAATTGTTTCAAAGAAATTTGATAACCCAATACAGTCCTATCGGTTGCTAAAAAGCGGCGAAAATTCTCTCGAACTCAAGGACCTTATTGAAAGGATACGTTCTTTTGATTACATATTAGTAAACGATGCAAATATGGCATTCGTTCTACAACAGTCTGGCTTGAATAGCCATGTGATGCCACAAGAAGAGCAAAACAACATTCAGAACACAAAACCTGCATATATTGTGCAATCTAAACTAGCAATGAACGAAATTGAGGCAACGCAGGCACTGAGAAATTTTGCTATCGAATTTTCTTCAGTTAGGGTAAAAGAAGCTTCCGAAAAACTAGATCTTCACATAATACAATCAGTTAATGCTTTGGATGAGCTTGACAAAATAATCAACGTTGTAGGAGCCAGAATGCGCGAGTGGTATGGTTTACACTTTCCGGAGCTTGACAATTTGATCCAAAGCCTGATAGCGTATGCAGAAATTGTGACAAAGGCTGGTTTAAGAGAAAATATCACCAGACAGATAATAGAAAATGCCGGTATGCATGATAGAAAAGCAGAGATCATAATGGATGCAGCCAAAAGAAGCAAGGGAGGTGATATGACTACGGAGAACCTCGTGATTGTAAAAAAAATTGCGCAGGAGATTATATCCCAGTCCGAGTTACGCAGGATTTTATCCGACCATATTGAAATTGCAATGGATCTTGTAGCTCCAAACGTAAAGAGCCTGTTGACCGCTTCGGTGGGAGCAAGGATTATTGCCAAAGCAGGCAGTTTAAGCAGATTGGCTGTCTTGCCTGCAAGTACTATTCAGGTCCTCGGCGCAGAGAAGGCATTATTCAGAGCCCTCAAGACCGGTACGAGACCTCCGAAACACGGTCTTATCTTTCAACACCCATTAATCCATTCGGCTCCAAGATGGCAGCGTGGTAAAATTGCAAGAGCCATTGCATCGAAAGTTGCAATCGCCGCAAGAATTGATGTTTACCGTCACTCTGAAAAGGATTCCTCTATTTTAGAGCGCTTGGAAAGGCGAATTAAAGAGATTCAAGAAAAATATAAGGAACCACGCCCAGAGAAAGATAGAAGTAGAAGATATCATCTCGAAAGCAGGCAGAGGCAGTTTACCTCCTTCGGAAGAGATAAACGGGACAAAAGCAATAGGAAAAACAGGAAAAAGTTTGGAAAACGACGGTATTAAACAGAGTCGAAAATTCTTCAGTTTCAACGTGGCGTTGACTAACAACCTTGCTGTATAATGCACAGATAATATAATGCCATGGCAAGTACCTGTATTGTGTAGTACAGGTGTCAGATAATAAGCAACACGCGCATGATGAAGACAATGGTTCAGATTTTGACGTTATTAGATGGATGGTAATTGATGGGGAGAAACATCTTGCGACATTGAATCTAGTTACAGGCAACAATGTTTATGGGGAAAAGATGGTCAAGTATAAAAAAGATCAGTATCGTATATGGGACCCATTTAGAAGTAAACTTGCAGGGGCACTGAAAAAAGGACTGAGAAAATTACCCATAGCTAATGGAACAAAGGTTTTGTATCTTGGTGCATCAACAGGTACAACCGTAAGCCATATCTCCGACATAATTGGTTCCAGTGGTATTGTTTTTGCAGTGGAACCTGCTGTAAGAGTTGCAAGAGAGCTGATTGAGAACGTTGCATCTAAGAGAAGAAACGTAGTTCCTATAGTTGAAGACGCAAGAAAACCACAATCATACTTTTCAGTCTTTGGCAAGGTAGACGTGGTGTACTGCGATATCGCACAACCCGATCAAACTGAGATCGCAATCGGAAACTGCCGTGTTTATCTGAAACCAGGGGGTGCACTGTTGATAATAATTAAAACAAGAAGTATTGATGTTACTATGGAGCCTAAAGCAGTTATAGTCCAAGAGGCGAAAAGACTAGAAGAGAACGGTTTCCATATCGATCAAATCATTAATTTGGACCCATTTGATAAAGACCATGGCATAATATATGCTATCTATCATCCAAATTGAATTGAGTTATCTTGTAAGTTGACACTTCTTCAAGCATTTCTCTTAGCGGCCTCCAAGACTTTCTTGCAAATCTGGGGGCACATTTGTATTCCGACACCCAATTTCTGATAAACCGCATCGTCTTCACGTCAGATGGATATCCGCTACCAATATTACAATGGGTTTTTCGGATTTCTTGGATTTCCCCATCTCTAACAAATTTGGCTATGATTGAGGCTGCAGACACAACTATATTCAGGCTATCGGCGTGGTGCATTGAATATAACTTCGATTTTGATGTTATCAGACGAGATTCAATATAATGCTTGTATCGGCCAGGATCCGTGTCACAGGAGTCCACATAAACCATGTCTGCTTTTAGGTTATCAATAACATAAGCCATCGTCTCCGCTTCCAATTTATTCAAGCCTTTGGAAAAAACGTTTTCATCTATTACGCTACAATCTATCTTGTAGATGCAAAGAGAATCGACCATTTCGCTGACGATTGCAAATAAGCTGGTACGTGCCTTAGCAGTCAGCATCTTTGAATCTCGCACGCCTACGTGATGCAAATCCATAATCCTATCTTGCTTGATACTTATTCCCGCTATTACCAAGGGACCAATAATTGAGCCTCGCCCCGCTTCGTCTACTCCTCCTATCAAAACAGGTTTATCGTCTGCTATGGGCTGCAAATATGATGATTCGTCCTATTTAAATTCATAATAAGATGAGTAATTATTATTTATTGCGTTTGTTAAGGGGAAACTTATTTTATAACGATTGATTGATATCTAACAAAAAATAGAATCCTTATTGTTGCCTTGGCGGAAAAAGAAATAGTCGAAACCCGAGAAGGAAGCACAAGGTTATTGATTCCAGCTTTGTCTCTCACTGAGAATATTCCACTAAAAGTTCCAGCCTTCTTTAATCCGTCGGCCAAATTGAGTCGGGATGTGTCCATACTTGCTTATAGGGCATTTCTGGAAGATACAACTAGTAAGAAGAAAACATTCGGAGATTCGTTTAGTGGGATTGGTGCAAGAGCATTACGAGTTGCAGTGGAAGTCCCAGAAATGGAAGAAGTGTATATGAATGACATAAATCCCCTCGCGATAGGTCTATCAAGAAAAGCTTCAGAATTAAACTTTGTCACAAGAAAATGCAATTTTTCAGTAAATGAGGTATGCAAGTTCTTGATAACACATCCAACTAGAGATGAACAAAGATTTGGAGTAGTTGACTTGGATCCTTTTGGATCTCCTGCACAATATGTTGACTGTCTATTAAGATCGGTACTTGATTCTGGCTTAATTTCCGTTACTGCAACGGATACAGCCGTGTTATGTGGAGTATACCATGACGTTTGCTTCCGTAAGTATTATGGAAGACCTATTAACAACCATTATGCCAATGAAACAGCCATTCGACTCGTTATATCTTTAATAGCGTTGACTGCGGCAAGGCTGGAGTTAAGTATACATCCACTATTTGTACATAGCTACTTACACTATATTAGAATATATATCAAGGTTAAGTTAAGTAGTAGCCGAGCAAGCAATGTTTATGATGATCTAGGCTATTTGCGACATTGTTTTAAATGTGGTAATAGAGAGCTAATAAAGGAATATGATAGATCAGAAGTTTGCGATATATGTCGCAATAGATTTAGGCTAGGTGGGCAGATATGGATAAGCAAACTATTTGACAAGAATTTTATCAAAAGAATGGCAAACTATAACTTGAAAACGAGCAATAATGGAAATTACGAACATATGAATAAGCTTTTATCAATATGTCTGGATGAGAATGATGATATCCCTTATTATTTCCTAGTAGACGAAATTGCCTCCAAATTAAAAACTAGTCCGCTCTCAGTTCAAAAAGTTATCGAAAAGCTGTCAGCAGTAGGCTATAGAGCTTCAAAAGTCAGCCTAAATGCGCGGGGATTTAAGACTAATGCAAGAATCAACGAGATACTGAATCTTCTCCGATCAAATTTGTAAGTTTATACGACGCCTATTTTTCAATTAGTTCCTGCATGTATGCTGCTTTTTAGAGAATTGAGTTATACTACATTCCCATTAACAGTATCTAGTTAATAGTCAAAAAACAATAAATTCTAATTTGATTTTGACAGGTTTGGAGTTTGGAATCCTGTATTTATGAAATGAGTTCTCATCTACTAATCAACAAAGCGTCGTGCACTATTGCCATTTTCTAACTTGCAGTATTCAGCTGCTATTATTGGAAAGAGACTCTTCTGGCCTCCTCACCCAATATACATTCTATTATATAGACTGCCAGAAGAAAGAGAACACATTCATTGTAAGCAGCAAATCCAAGAAATAAGAATTTTAGTTTACTAGAGTAAATAACAAGGCATGGCCAGTGTTGATTATGCAAGTGCAACAGTACAAGAACCAGGCAGATACAGCCAAAGCAATAAAAAGAATCTTAGTAGTAAGCCCTGAGGATGATGTTAATTTAGCATTAAAGAGTGCTTTAGAGCAGGTCGAAGGTAATGCTGGTGGTATTAGTTATTATTTCCGAGTTGACTGTTTTAACGATCCCATATCAGCATTAAAGAATTTCAAAAATGGTCTTTATGATCTGGTTATTGCCGATGTGATAATGCCCCAAACAAATGGTTTTGATTTAGAAGAAGAAATTAAAAAGATAGATCAAAAGGTAAAGGTTTGTTTTCTAATAGCTGGTGAAATTCCGGGAAAACTTCGATCTAATCAATTTATAGCAGAAGGAGAAGGCTACGAAGATAAGTTTATCCAAATTCCTATTGAAAATAACAATCTCATAAGACATGTAGCTATTTTAATCGATTCATGAACAGTTAGCTACAACGTTGACTTCACAGGACTAAAGGATTATGTGAGGAAGTAGTAACAGTAGCAGATAAGTCCAATTCCAGTGTCTGTTGTTATTTAAGTGAGTGGGTAATCGGCCTCTTTTTATCTAAACTGTTTGGAGACCAGACAACAGTAAAGTTATGATTCTATGGTTTTGATGAACACTAAACAACCTGCAAAGAAGTTTGGTCTAGATCGGTCATGCTATTCTGTAGTGACCTAGTGTTGATAGATTGTTCCACTACATAATATAAACTACAAAAAAAGATATAATGCATCCTAATACAGGGGCTGATACTATGCAAATCCATATAAGGGTAAATTCTGACTAGAAATACTTGAGTAGTGCCGTCTAGGAGCCTGTAATCAATTGACTAAACTTGAAATTAAAAATGTCTCAAAACGATTTAGAGCAATAGAAACGAACAGCGCAAACCCTGTAACAGCGGTCGAAAACGTAAATCTTTCGATAGAAGAAGGGGAGCTTGTATGTTTTGTCGGCCCGTCAGGATGCGGAAAATCTACACTGCTGAATATTTTGGCAGGCCTAGATATGCCAACGGAAGGTCAGGTAATTCTTAATGGCCAACCAGTCAGGGAGACAGGACCTGACAGAATTATGGTATTCCAGGAAAATGCATTATTCCCCTGGCTCAGGGTTATCGACAACGTAGAATTTGGTCTCAAGATGGCCGGCGTCGAAAGGAGGAAAAGACGCGAAATAGCGCTCCATTATCTTGACATGATGCAACTAACCAAGTTTGCCGATGCATTCACATACCAATTATCTGGAGGGATGAAGCAGAGAGTTGCAATTGCCAGGGCTCTTGTAATGGATCCAGAGGTGCTATTGATGGATGAGCCTTTTGCTGCACTTGATTCCCAAACCAGGGATTTGCTTCTAGTAGAGTTGCAATTAATTTGGGCAAGGACGAGAAAGACAATCATCTTTGTTACACACAATATCATAGAATCAGTATGCCTGGGGGACAGGATTGTAATCTTTACCAGTAGACCGGGAAAGGTCAAGAGTGAGATGACAGTTAATTACAGGAGGCCAAGATTAAGCGAAGACAGTAATCTGCAGCAGTACCAAAGGAAGGTATTGGATCAACTAAGAGCAGAAATAATCACCGCGAGGAAAATGGAAGATGCTTTTTAGTCTATTTATTCTTCTTTAGCTCCTTGAGCAAGTCTATTCCTGAGGTAAAACTGTTTGGAGAGGTAATGAGCACTTCGTTTGCTATTTTTCCTGCCTGCCGTATAAAATCGATAGGATTTTTTTCGTATTCCTTCCAATTCAATCCTATCATAATTGCGGAGGATTTGTTTTTTTCAGAAGGTGCCATGATACATGCAACTACCTTAATTCCCGACGGTTTTGCAATATCTACAATTTCTCCCAGATCTGATAAGGACACGATGGATTGCGTTATAAAGGCATGAGGCCTTGCTTCTATTTTTTTCTGAATGGATGACCTATTCTTGATTTTGTTCGGAATCGACAGGTTCAAGTCAACTGCTGTGTCATACTTTCTACTATGCAAAACTTTCAAGACGTCGCTGGGTTTTAATCCTGAATCCTTTGGACCGTCTGGTGGTTCATCTCCGGTTAATATGAGCAAACTTTTCATTCCCATAAGGATCGCGTCGCATACAAATTGACTAGTTGATGTGAGATTTCTATCTCTGACCCTAAGGCTACAGCTAAGGTTTAAGGAGTTACCAGATCTCTTGATGTAATTGGCTGCAGTAACACTAGATACGCGAGGCATTCCAAGAACCGAATCAGTTAGATGGATCCCATCTACAAATCCATTTAATGAAGAAGCTCGACCAATTAGATATTCCATTTCCAGATTGAGCCGTAAAAGGTCGAAATAATCTCCTTTCACTACTTTGGGCGGATTTAATTCGTAGGTTATCCTCATTATTGTCTATCACCTTTGGCGTTGGGGTTATTAAAGGCGAGGTGGATGTCGACCTTATGCAAGAGAAAACAAAATAACTTTAAGCCTGCACATTATACAATACTAAGCAACGTTGAGGAGGGAACAGGTCCTATCACTTCTTAAGCCACTGCTAAGTCGTGCACCGATATATTTCTCATGCTTAAGTAGTTTTCAGATGGCAGCAGTACTAGTGATAATCCACTATAATTCTCCAAGGCCACATATTCTCTTGACCAAGCGAAGTTCGATTTTGAGATCCCATACTGCTGAGATATCTTTTCCAGGGGGAAAATATACGGCAGACGATGAATGCTTAACTGACACAGCCATAAGAGAAACGAAGGAGGAACTGGGTCTCACCTTTAATCGCAACGATATAATTGGTAGTCTCGAGACCGTTAAGACTCTCACCTCAAATTACAACATCGTACCATACATTACCTTACAGGACAAGATTCCTAAGCCTACAATTTTTGTGGATGAAGTAGAAAAGGTTCTCGATGTGCCTCTTTTTGATTTACTGCAAACCATGGCACCCGACACCGACCATTATCATTTAACCCTCAAAGAGGTTTACAAATTCACATCTCAAAATGAAGTTATATGGGGAGCTACTGCAAGAGTACTTAAACAATTATACGATTGTTTCTGCAGATAACATGAATTCATAGTAATAAACTTTGAACTACGTGGCCAAAGTGAACCTCGCGAGGTAAAACATCAGTGCATTGTCAGACCGACGACAATTACCAATCTAAGATTCGCAACCTGGCAGAAATTATAAGTTACTACATACTTTACACAGGATGAATAAATTGAAGATATCGGTTCTTTCTAAGAGAGACAGCTCCAAGCTAATAGAAATAATTAAAAGAAAATGGCCTCAGGATATTCTTGTAAGAGTAAAAAGTTTCAAGGTATATGAAATTGAAGTAGGCAAGCGAATTCTAAAATCTGAAAATTTTACTGCAGTTCAGATAAATGAAGATATAATTCTACCCTTTCTCGGCGAACCTGAGAATATAAAACATTTTCCACATGTAGTAGTCGATATGGGAGCCGTTAAATTTGTCTGCAATGGTGCTAAAATAATGAGACCAGGAATTACGAAATTTGAAACATTCAAAAAAGGCGACATTGTTATCGTTAAGGATCAGACTTACTGTAAAACGCTTGCAGCAGGTGTAGCAATAGAAGATAGTGAAATTGCTGCAGCAAGCTCGAAGGGATATGTAATTGACAATCTACATTACATAAGCGATAAGTTTTGGGAAGCACATAAGGAAATTTCTGCTTTTTAGTTCCCGATTCTAAGGTGTGGGTTCTACTTGATCTTAGCAACTATTTGAGACCGAAATTGGAACTTATTTTGTAAACTTAAATGAATCTATTATGTTCTGTACGATTGGTAAGTATTTGACATACTTTGACTTCGCTTCAGTGTACGAAATGTTATAGACTTTATTCTGTTTTATAGTCCAAACGTTCATCGATAGAAAGGGAAGTTGTACGGATGGATCTGTACTTGCAAAAGCATATGTTATTTTATGCGCTGGAGTACCGGCAAGTGTAGTAGCACTTGATTCAATAAGCTGAAAACCTGGTAAGGATTGCTTTGCTTTATCTAAAGTCGCACTAGTGAATCCATTTAAAGTCGTATTTTGTTTCACCGTTTCAATTGATAGCGTAACGGTTACTGGAGCGGTGTCAGATATATTTTTCAATGCCGGGGCAAAATCGACTAAAAATCGGTCAGTATAAGGATGCTCACCCAGTGTCCAGTTAATGGGATACTGAATCTTTATTCCATGATTAGGATTTGTATATATTAGAAACTTACTCGTTGTTGCAGCAAAACTTTGAGCCCTCGCTTTTTGATCTTGTAAACTGAACGTTGTATTATTTTTATCAATTAATGACAAGAATAATATCGTTAAAAATATCGAACCAATAAAAAGGATCTTAGACATTCTAGTGTTAAGAATATATTCTTTATATTTATTTAGCTATTGGTTTTCTTTGTTATCTGGAATAAGTATAATGTGAAAGGATAACAGGTTTCCTATCCTACGAATTAATTTTATACATTTGATTCACTTATGAATTCATTTTAGATGGAGGGCTTTAGAAGCAATTCATTAACAATGTTATTCCAAACTACTGATTCACCAATGGTTCGCTTTATTGAAGAAAATACGGATTCCTCTATCCATCAAGCAGCATCCATGTTTCTTCCTGTCGGTATCAAACAACGCTTCTCCTCTTCTTACAAGCGATTCATTGTATTCACCCCGGCCCGCCTTACAACAAAGAACGCTTGAACTTTGATTTAAAGCGACCAAAGATCTATTGTTTGGTTTGGTTTTGTTGAGGCTGTTTTAAGACTTGTGACTGTACCGGTGCCTGGAAAAAAGGAAATCCGCTGCTTCCAAGAGCATATGGCATTTGTCCATTCCATCTGTTGATAGCCTGCCACTGAAGATACTGTGGACTCTGCCTTAATTGTTCAGTAATTACCTTGATTGCCTGTGACTCGCCTCCAGCCCTGGCTACGTTTGCTCTTGCCTGTGCCTGAGCTTGAACAACCGTCTGATTAGCTACTACCTGTACAGCCTTCAGATTGTTCTGCTCCGTCAGAAACTTTTGGAATGCCACCACTTTTGATTCCACCTGACTGGCAAATGCCTGTGAGAATTGAAAATCAGTTATAAAGATCGTCTCTACCGTTATATCCCTTGCAGAAAGTGTGTTACTAATCGCCTGGGATATGACGCCTTTTGCAATTGCCCTCTGCGTTATGAGCTGCTCTGCATTGAACTTTGCAACGCTTGCTTTGACTGACTCTTGTATTGTAGGAGCTATTATTCTATCGGCATAGTCAGCCCCCAGCTGCTGATAGACTATGTTTGCCTTATTCGGATCAATATGATAGTTCAATGCTATTACAGTAGCTACCTCTTGCAAATCATTTGAAGCGGCTGATGCATCGGCCTGAAACTTTAATGTACGAACTTCTAGCTGTATTACCTGTTCGGCAAACGGGACTATGAAATGTACCCCTTCTCCCAATACCCGGTTCTCAACCGCACCAACATAAAGAACAACCCCTCTATGTCCTGCCTGTACAATAACTACAGATTCGGACATAATTAAAATTATAATGATTAATGTCACTATTCCTGCCAGAATCTTTAGTTTATTAGAGCCTAGAACAGATCTTGATGGAATCATAGAACAATCGATTCGATAACATTCCAGACGTTAGAACGCAGTCCAAATATGTTTATCAATACTAATTTCAGAAGGTATTGCTGTTATAACTCTTTGGATTAAACTTTTCTCCTATTCCGAAGCGTATTGGATGACGAGTGCAACTCTTACTTTCAATCCCTTATACTCATTAGTTCAATCTATGAGACGTAGAACTAGAATCGAAGGGAAAATGAAGAAGAAGAAGGACAGGCCAACTGCATGGTGTAAACCGATTAGTTCTGGTGTGTCCAAGTAATAGATATAGTTAGGCATCATGTCAAGACGAACTTGGACTATTATATCTAACCTGAATGCACAAGAAATCTGTCTTCGAATAAAACCTAGAAGAATTGTATCCAATAGTTATATCATTTAAGTTCAATCATATACCAAGATGGAAGAACGAAAAAAGGGAAATGAATCTACGAAAAAGCCCCGGGAAGATTCATATTCTGGATATTACTGGGGGAATGAGCCGTATGATTCATCCAAGATTCCTGGCCGCAAGAGCGACGAGGAATTGAAAAATGACATAGATCAGAATCTACATAATAATAATAACATCAATTCAAGCCGAATTGAAGTGTATGTCGATAACTCGGCCGTTACATTAAAAGGCAGTGTAAAAACTTATGAAGAAAGGCGCTTGGCAGGTCAAGAAGCCTGGAATACCGCAGGGGTCCTCAAAGTACTTAATGAGCTGCAAGTACTCGAACCAGAGACTGCAGGACCAAGTAAATTATCAGAAGCATTATGAAATTATTGGACTAGAGCCATTATTTAATCCCTAAATCTTGGCCTTTACTGATCAGGCCTGTGCTAATTTTTTGCTATAATTATTAATCTTTTGCACTGAAATTTAACTGGCATTATTGACTGTTTACTTCAGCCTATTGTCTAATTTGTTAATGGAAGTACCATCCGTCCCGGTGCTGTGCTAATTCTAATGTTCATCCAACTAAAAGAATATTGGTTCCCTGAGAAAAAGACTAAATGGTTGTTGAAGAAAAATATGAAAGCAGTGTTTCTGAATCTATATGTTACTGTTTTATATAAATGAACAGAAAAAATTTAACTGGCATCCAAATCATCTTAAAGTTTTCTTAGATGACTTTATGTTCGTATAACAGATGTCTTATTCAAAGGAGAATCAATCTATATAACCAGTATTCTTGGTATAGATCCATTAGCATCTGTTCATGAATATTACCTGGATAACAGGCATATCCTCTTAACTTATCTAAAGTTATCTTTAGAATCATAAGTGCCTTCAGCTATTGCCTGTATCCTATTCTCTGTTGCGTATGGAAAAGATGCTGTGATGTCGTCACATGGTGAACCAATGGTTTTAACATCTTGCGATCAGCAGCATCTTCTTTTGTTACTTCCATGTATACTATCTGTTTTGTCTTACGTCTGGATTTTATCGAGTTGTTTCATTCATCCTATGATTGCTCTATTAAAAGGTTATTTATCATACTTGTAGGCTTCATCCAATAATTTAGCGAAAGCAACCAATAGTTGCAGAGACATACACTAGAATAATCAGATAGATAGTTTCTTCAAGATCAAGCCTTACAGGATGAAAGCATGACTGCCGCTGACCTTAAATGGTACTTGAATCTAAAGGCAGAGTTAAGAAAATATGATATACCTGTTGATGATATTTCAAAGTTTGCAAAAGCAGTTAATGGAATAAGACAGTATGGATATGATGTTGGCAAAGTGATAAGTGAATTTTCAGAGTCTCAATCACTCAAAACGCGACACAAAATGCTTCAAGATAGCGTAAGAATGTTGCAAATGAATATAACTACCTCGGTCAAAAATGCTCTTCGCTTGAGAAGACCGTAAATTCTCACGAGCAAATAATTTCTATACTGAAAGAGCTAGAGGCTATGGAATTTGGGCCTGAAGGACTAAAACTATTTGGAATACTATTCATGACAGCGCAGTTGCAAATAATATACCATTGAACGAAGCTCAACAAAAGTTCTTTAAGAATATTGAGAGGCAATATGATAAAAAGCTAGGATTTGAATCCAAAGTGCAGAATCTAAAGGCTGAAGTTAATACGCTGACTCAAGAGAAAAAGAGATTACATGAAGAATTATCAGCACAGCCTTTGATTAGTCCTATTCAAATTGGACTTTTTCAAATCGGTGTGAACGAACAAGATATAATTAATATGGCATATATTTCTCAAAGACATGCTTACGGTAGAAGCAGTAGCACTAGTATCAGTATAGACACACAAACATTATTGCTGAACTTCAAAAGTATGGAAGCATAAAATCAACTATAGAACAGTTATGCCAGGAAGCAGATATGTTAAGAAATGAGATAACTTCGTTAAAAGCACAGAATTAAGATATTCTTGCAAGATCAATTTACTCAAGACAGATCTATCAGATCTACTCTGGACCATTGATTTATTAAGAAATCAAATTAAATCGCTGCGTTTATTATGTATTATGTATTACTTATTGAACCTTCAGAATAAAGGACTGAAAGTGGATGGTCTTATAAAAATCGGATTAAGACTAGGCAACTTGTCATAATGCAGCATCATTTTGTTTGAAACAAGAGCTCCAGTCCTACTACCATTAAAAATTCAATTTATTTATCCTATGCTTAGTTTAGAATATATGTGATAACGCTTCCTTTCTTAATACGTCATGTTCAACAGCTCCCAGCTATTCCTAATTGTTTGTCAAAGTCAAGCAGTAAATATGAGCGTAAATTGACATTTGACGAGCATTTGACCGCTATTTGGCGGCGATTTGACGAACATTTGACGACAAAATGACGGCGGTTACGTGGCTACTATCGAGCAAAAAGAGTATGCCCAATATACAACCATATAATGAAATATTATGATAGCACTTTGTATCTTAATAATAACCTGATATACTCCATTATAACATAATATGTATAAAGACATACTCGGTTTCCTATCCATGACATAATCCATCCTTCATATGTCAAGTTTATCACCATTAAGCAAAAACCCCATAATTTATGATTATGAAGATGATTATGAAGACGGCTGAAAATGCAGTTGGGAATGATAGCAAAATCTTGTCGCAATTAGGTCAAAAACTTACTGAGATTAGCCAAAATAATCCGCAGCAGCTGCAGTGGATAATGCAAAGTAATATTAGATCTTATTGGGCAAATCGTCACTTGTTTGTTATAGACGATAAAGCATCAGAACACTTCGGTATAATACAAGTTATTGTAAAAAATCGTCATGTTTAGATCTAGACTTCCTTATCGTGCTATTCCCTTTCTTATGGTGGAATAACTAAGGCGGACATATTGAATTTCATAAATCTTGCAACTTTATTTGTAGGAATTACAAAGTTTGTTAATGGCTAATTTAATAATGATTTGTTAAAAAGCGTAACTTATATGTACTTCATCATTAAAAAGAATTACAGCTGACCTTTATGGAGTTTGTCGATACGAGCATAGTCGAACAAATCGAAATGAAGATGATACGTCCATCTCAGTTTGCCATCAGAGACAAATTTCAGAAAATTGCTCCCGAAGATGATGCACTTATTTGCAGCATTCGAGAACACGGTTTACTCCAACCAATATTGATAAGACCACTTGTTCATGACTTTGAAATCGTAGCAGGCCATAGAAGATTTAAGGCTTGCAGATCATTGAGATGGCGTTTCATACCTTGTAAACTTCGTGAAATGTCTGATAAACAGGCATATGAAATCCAGCTAACCGAAAACATTCAACGCAAATCCATGGACCCAGTTGAGGAGGCTGAGGCATTTAGAAGATACGTCATTGACTTTGGATGGGGAGGGGTAAGTGAACTTGCAAAGAAGCTGGGAAAGAGCGAGGAATACGTCTCGCACAGGATACAGTTATTAAAGCTGCCTGACGAGATCAAGCAGCAAATTGTCACAGATCGGCTTAAGGTAAGCCAGGCAGTAGAACTTTCAAACATACCTTCGGAAAGACAATCTGAAATAATAAGCCACGTGGTAAACAACAACCTAACGGTCAGGCAGATCAGAGAGGTAAAGTCAATCCTAAGAGAAGAAGGTATATTTGGAGACCAGCTTACTCATCGCAAGAGTATTGCCAAATCAGTCCAGGTCGTTCGCGTTACTAAGAAGACATCCTTGGCTCTGAAGGTTACTCTCGCCAGGGTGGATAATTTAATAGACGAGGTTCATAGTACCATAGAGCCAGAGCAAAGAGCAGAAATTACTAACTTTCTGATGGCTCTAAGGTTGAAAATACATTCGATGATTGATGAAACTATACGTTTTAAAAATACTTCAATAAGGTCAAGCAAGAGATAGCCATTACCATCATATAGCACTTACAGACCGCTATTCTTGGCTTGTGTGGATAAGGGCACGAAATGGCGAACCTTTCATCGGAATGTGTTCTCCTTCTAATTTCAAGAAAGTTCTGAGCGCTACTACCAC
>DATDFS010000144.1:0-3636 GCA_036522495.1 Nitrososphaeraceae archaeon
TGATTCTTATAACGTGCTTCCAGGTGTTGATGGCATTGTTCCTGTTGACGTATATGTGCCAGGATGTCCACCAAGACCTGAAACCCTAATTCAAGGTTGTATGTTGCTCCAAGAAAAAATAAAAAGGTCGAAGATTAGATAGTATGAGTTCAGATCAACCTAATACAAAAAGTGGAACTGAAAAAGAAAAGTCCACAAGTGATTTACCTCAGACTTCTGTACCAAAAAAAACTGAGCCTGCAATTCCAGAATTTGAAGGTGCTCTCGTCAATCAATTGGTTACAAAATTTGGCGATAAACAAATACAGGTGATTTATGCGCGTCCTGGGAGAACAAAAATTCTTGTTCCTTCCAATGAGATCGTGGAGGTTGCTTCTTTTATTAGAGATACATTAGGATTTGATCATGCAGAATCAGTTTCAGGTACTGACTATCCAAAAGATAATCAGATTGAAGTAATATATCATTTGAGCTCTTATTCAGACGATAAGCTTTCGTCACAGGTTATGGCATTATCCACAAGAGTAAACAGAGATGACGCCAGATTACCTACATTAATTAACATTTTTAAAAGCGCAGAATACCATGAGAGAGAAACATTTGAAATGCTAGGAGTCTATTTCGACGGTCATCCAAGAAATGAAAGATTTCTACTTCCAGAAGATTGGGCAGATATTCCTCCATTAAGGAAAGAATTTAGGATAAAAGGCAGATAGGTGACAATAATTGGAAAATCTAGATCAAAAATTTGACGAGACTATTAAGATGGGACTTGAAATAGTAAAGGAGACAGAAGAAGACCGATTAATGACTTTGAGTGTCGGTCCTCAGCATCCTGGATCAGGACATTTTAGGTTTACCATTAAAGTAGACGGTGATTATATTGTTTATTGTGATCCTGATCCTGGTTACGTTCACAGGGGTGAGGAAAAAATGTGTGAATATAGAAACTTTATCCAAAATATTCCTCATCTTGAGAGGCCAGTGATTCATGATTCTACAAATATAACCTACTCATACAGTTTGGCAGTTGAAGAACTTGCCAATATCCAAGTTCCGCTTAGAGGACAATATATTCGCGCATTGGCATCAGAACTCAATCGCCAAGTATACACTTTGTATTGGTTAGGAATTTACGGAATATTTCTTGGACATTCAACCATGTTCATGTGGCCAGTGGGAGACAGGGAGCTCTTTATAGATCTCCTAGAAGCACTTACTGGCGCTAGGGTCACTCACGCATTTAACATTCCGGGAGGTGTTCGGAATGATATGCCTGAAGGATTTAGAGATAGGTGCTTAAGACAAGTTGCCTACTTTGAAAAAAGACTCGCTGAATATGAAGACATTTTTTACAATAATCCTTTATTTAGGCAGAGAACCGAAGGTGTTGGGATTCTTTCCAAAGAAGATGCCATAAAACTAGGGGTTACTGGTTCTGTACTTAGAGCGTCGGGTGTTCCCTTTGATGTTAGAAAGGCGGAACCATATGATATCTATAACGAGATAGATTTCAAAGTACAATACATGCAAACGTGCGATTCATTTGCAAGATCAATGGTGCCATTGCTCGACATGAAAGAATCATGTCAAATTATCCGACAATTATTGGACAAGATGCCAAAATCAGGTGAAGTTAGGGCGAAGCTTCAACCAAATCCAAAAGGACCAGCTGGAGAATCATATAAGAGAGTGGAATCTGGAAGGGGAGCATTGGGTTATTATATTGTAAGTGACGGAACGCCGAAGCCATATAGGGTTAAATTATCTGTTGGCTCCTTTAGGAATATGCTGGCACTTCCGTTCCTTTTAGTAGGATCAAAATTAGCTGATATGCCATCAATTTATTGGTCATTAAATTACTGGCCTGTGGAGGCTGACAGATAGATTTGCAAAGGATATTCATTCTTCAATTTAGAAATCATATGTATAATGAAAAAATAATGGATTATCTGAAAATGATTATTCAGGGAAGTGTAGCATAAGATTGGCAACAGCTCCGAAAGATTTTAGATTTGGCAACTTTGTAGGGAGTTTAATCCAACTTATTTTTTGGGTACTTATCATCGTTACATTAGTTGGACTCCCATTGATATTTATCATTCTATTCTATGTTCCGCTGCCGCCAGTGAAGGGAGAGGTCTTGACACCCTACCTTTTCTTTTCGATGATGGTGGATCCGACAAGAACTATCCCAATTATTAATTTCTTGATTCATACCGATCTCTTCAGAGTGGCTGTGTTCCCTGGATTTAGCTACGCAGCTCTTTTGGCTGCGGCAACAATATTTATCGAACGGAAATTCCTAGCCAAAATGCAATTGAGGATAGGGCCTCTTTATGCAGGAAAAATAGAGGGTATTTTGCAATTAATAGCCGACGGATTGAAATTAATTTCAAAGGAAATCATTGTTCCTTCCGGTGCTGATAAGCCTATCTTTTGGACTGCCCCAGTTGCATTTGTAATCACTTCCGCTGCTGTCGTGGCATTAATTCCTGCTGCACCAGGTTGGGTTGTTGCAGATCTCGACGTTGGCATAATTGCAGTCTTTGCATTTTTGGGATTTTTCCCACTCATTGCATTACTGTTCTCTTGGGCTAGTAATAGTAAATACCCATTCATAGGCGGTCTACGTGCCCTTCATCAGATGATTGCATTTGAAATCCCTTTCATCCTTTCTGCACTTTCGGTAGTAATCCTTGCAGGATCCTTGAATCTGACTGATATAGCAACGGCTCAACATCCCTACTGGTTTGTGTTCTTTTTGCCAATAAGTGCATTTGTATTCTATATTTCTTCACTCGCCGAATTGGAGAGAATTCCATTCGATTTGCCAGAAGCTGAGAGTGAAATCGTTGCGGGCTGGTTAACTGAAACTTCTGGTATGATTTACGGACTGATTCAATTGGGGACTTATGTTAAACTTTACGCGCTTGCTGCATTATTCGTAGTTCTATTTCTCGGCGGTTGGTCGGGACCACAGATTTTTCCTCACGATATCATTCCAGGATATACTGGTGATAAAATTTATAACGCAAAAACCATAAACGCAATATTCTGGTTCACCATCAAAACCCTTGGTATGATTATGTTAATCCTTCTACCACGAGGTATCAATCCTAGAATTAGAATCGATATATTATTGCATACTGGTTGGTACAAACTAATAGTTTTGGCATTCATCAATATTTTCGTAGCCCTCTCATTAGTATACGGTGGAATTCTGGGTCCTGGAGGTATACTGTCCGGTTGACTAATTCAGCAGGTGGCTTCATAAAGGCAATAGAATCTGGATCAAAGCATCTCCTTATCAAGAGATTTACACTCAGGTATCCCGAAAAGAAATTAAAGTTTGTAGGCGATGGATATCAATTTGATCCAAAGAGAGGGGTTGGAATTGCAGGTTCAAGAGGCCGACACATTCTATTTCATGATAAATGTACCGGATGCCAGCTTTGCGCTATTGCCTGTGAGGGAATTGCTGAAGCAATTGGGATGGTAAAGGTCGATGAACAATGGAAACATAACAAAAAATCCATAATGCCACAAATTGATTATGGAAAATGTGTGTTTTGTGGTCTGTGCGTTGATGCCTGCCCTTTTTATGCACTATATATGACAAACGACTACGAACTA
>DATDFS010000145.1:0-10735 GCA_036522495.1 Nitrososphaeraceae archaeon
AGCGTAATCAATTCTACCAGCCATTCAAGGAATAATCCAAAAATGCTGCTACTAAAATGTTTATTTGTACTCAGATTTATGTATGGGTTGAAATGAACATAGTCTGTTTCTATATCGTCAGTTAATTTTGTCAGCTTGAAATCACAAAACATTCTACTGTCTGCTTATTTTACTACCGATAATTGCCTGCTCGTAATTTATTGTATCTTAAAAACGTCATACAATTACTGTCAAGATCCAACTCTCTTCATCTTCGAACCACATTTAGGACAAGCAGCTTGATTGTGCTTTGTTCCACAGCTCATACAATAGTAGTTTAATGAACTGTTACCAAACATCGAGGATGTTCCAGATACACCCATTCTTCGTAACGCTCTTTTTCTCATATACAAACTCAGTAAGATGAAAACTGCCATTATGATTGGTAAAGAGTAAGGGAAGGGAATGAACCATGAAACAGCAAAGCTAATACCAAGTGAAATACCGATCCACATCAACTGCTGTAACAGAAAATCCTTGTTATTACTCAATGCTCACCCATCATCATTACCATCGTATGACCTCACTTATATTTTCGCTGTGATTTGAATACATTCTTCAAGATAATAATAAATATTATCAAATTTAAACGTCTGCCTGCATTGCTTATTGACTAGATATGTCGTATTATTTGGGTACAATAGACTGATTAAATACAAGTTCAATGCTCAACCCGATAAGTTGACAAGAGTAGCATTATCCATAGCGGGAAGCGACTCTGGAGCAGGTGCAGGTATACAAGCGGATCTAAAAACTTTTTCAGCATTGGGTGTCTACGGATGTACAGCAATTACAGCAATCACAGCTCAAAATACCCAGAAAGTTTCCGGTATTTTTGAAATAGATACAGAAACCATTAGGAAGCAAATTAACTCTGTCATGGCAGATATTCCTCCAGACGCCATAAAAATTGGTATGGTTTACAGCAAAGAGGTGATACATGCTGTCAGCAAATTCCTACGGAATTCTAAAAGTCCTGTTGTTTTGGATCCTGTCCTTGCAGCAGGGAGCGGAACAAAGCTTTTGCTTGATAATGCATTAGATTACTTTATTTTAGAACTGATTCCTATCTCGACCCTAATTACACCAAACTTGATGGAGGCTGAAAAATTGACCAGTATAAAGATCAAAGGCGAAGCAGAGGCTATTGAAGCGGCGCATGCAATAAAAAAATTTGGTGCAAAAAACGTCGTCATAAAAGGAGGTCACTTTAACAAAAAATGCGTTACAGATTTCTTTTTAGATAGTAGAGGAATATTAGCCAAATTCTCAAATCCACGACTTGGGATCAAAGAGACTCATGGATCTGGCTGCAATTTTTCCGCTGCAGCGGCTGCTTTTCTAGCAAGAGGATTTAGTCTAAAGGACGCTTGTAATTTAGCTAATCAATATGTTTATAAGGCTATAAACAATGTGCTGAAAGTAGGCAAGGGTCTTGCTGTTACAAATCCGTTATCTGATATGTATCAGGATGCAAACCGTTATAATATCTTGCAGCAATTACAACTTACGATCAGTAAGATTCAGAAAGTAAACAACTTCGGCAAGTTATTACCTGAAACTCAATCAAATCTGGTGTTTGCTCTTCCAGACGCGAAAACAGTACTTGATGTTGCTGGAGTAAAAGGTAGGATTGTAAAAATAGGCAAAATGGCAAGACCAGTTTCAAATATAGAATTTGGTGCTTCCAATCATGTTGCTTCTGCAGTTATTTCCTATATGACGGTTGATCGGTCAATTAGATCAGGAATGAATATTAAATATGACAAAAAGATACTTATGCTTTGCCGGTCGTTCTTTCCGATCTCTGATTATGACAGAAGAGAGGAGCCTCGAAATGTTAAGGAAAAGGACGGCATGACAATATTTTGGGGAATCAAGAATGCATTGATAAAAAACCCAAATGCACGCATCATCTACCACAGAGGAGATATTGGTAAAGAGCCCATGATTATGATATTTGGCACAGAACCAGCCGAAGTATATAATAAAACCAAAATGATATTGGAAAATTATTAGTAGAGTAGAATAGTGCCTTAATAAAATAAGGTAAAAAAAGAAAGGTGAGCTAGATATTGGTTGACTAGGACATGTATGTTCAGCACAGGAATCATTCTTAATCCATAATCTCTGTTATGCTGTCTGTCATATGAGTACCATACTGCGACAATTTTTGTTGACAAAACGATTAACAATTACATATAATGATTCAATCCCTGCTTTTCCTTCCACAAATTAATCCTTTGATGCAGCCATGGATAGAAGTTTGGGTTTCCATCTTCAAATTCCTTTTTCATAGTCCTAACGATCAATTTCGAAACTTGTCCGGGCTGACCGTAAATTAATTTTTTATTTCTGAGAGTCATTCCTAGCCCTTCTTTTCTATTAAAGGCCTCTTTGACAATCGAAGTGATCCATCTTGGGTTTACAGGGGGGACAAGTACGTTGCTTTTTGCATCAAACACTGTTTCTGGTCTATCCGTATTCAACCTAACAGTTAATGATAATACATTCGGAAAATACAGTAGTTCCTCTTGCATAGATCCAGAATCAGTCAATTCCGCCCAGCAATGTCCGCTATCCAAAAATTCGATAACATGAGTATATTCTTTCCATAGGGGAGTGATGATGAATTTATCAGGAAATTCTTTTGCGAGATTCTGCAACTTTCCCTCAAATTGATAGACATCTAATGCAGACTTGGTAGCATTCAGCATTACGAGAACTACTTTGTGTTCCGTATCTTTCACTAGACTTATAATACTCTTTATAATGGAGTTGAATCGGTGAGGAGTGAGGTTCTCTCGTCTATGGAAATCTGCTCTTATCCACTCGCCGCGTTCTAACTTTGGATAAATATCAAAAATGCTTTTATTTGATCTTATTTCGTTTCGTTTTAAATGAATTGCATCAACAACCGAATTTCCAACCACATGAATAGACTCTTCAGGATAACCTTCTCGTATAAGGTTTTCTTTGTTTAATTTAGTTGGTGCAAAAAAGTACTGCGTCCCTGCAGAACAAATCCAAGTATCAATTTGTTCTGGGAACGGTTCCTCTCTAGCCAGAAACCATTTACCCTCAAATTGAGCTCGAATGAACCTCTCAATAGTTAACATAGTTGGATCGTCAGATATTTTCAAATTCTTCATCACCTGGGGACTCATAGATCTTAAACCCGCTTCATTCTGCCCCACTTTCTGTCCCATCCCAAAGACCCAAGCCAGAGGCGCTATTCCAGCAACGAGAGTATCGCCATGAACTATAGGAAGTAGTTGAGAATCTATACCAAAATTGTTTCTACAGTATCGTCCAAATGAACCAAATTTGATTATGAGTTCGCTTGCCTTTTCCATCAGGTCACCGCGAATTTGCAGATTGCAACCAACAGAACTCTGTAATTCAAATTCTTTAATACCAAATCCTACTAATTCGTCGAAATGCTGCCCGGTATCAATTACAAAGACTGGCAGTTTTTCTTTCATGGCTTCAACGACAAGAGGCGCCTGTTTGTAAAAATCTGGTTTGGTACCTATCACTATTGATAGAATGGGGCTATTTCTTTTTTTTGCTGTATCAAATGTCTTGCTAAGTAACTCTGCATGGACTTTAATAGGAAGAATGTCTCTTGATACATCAATATCAACCTGTTGATCTTCATTCTTTTTCAATGGATTTCACCTTCTAAATTTCGGCGGTATCTCTTTGATCTATTAACTAAATAACCTCCAAGGCAGGCGACCACTATGCCGCTAAAAATAAAAATATCTGGAACGGTATCAACGCCTGCAACTATGTAATAGCTATTAATGCTTGGTATTATGATGATGACAAAATACATACCAGAAATTAGTACAATCCCCACCCCAACTAAAATTATGCCACTGTATCTGATCGCGCGGGTTTTTTGAAATCCGAAAACTAGGCCAGCAAGTATTAAATTTGGAACTCCAGAAATGGATATAATTTGAATCAATACTCCTTCTGGATCCACATATATTCCTGGACCTTTTTTATCCTGTCCTGCCAGGAATGAGTAAAAAGATATCATCAATGCTACGAACATCATAGCCATGCCAAGCGACGCCAGCGATATCCACGTCTCGAGCCTTACCATTTTATACTAACAATCTCATTCCTATACTGATCTAATAAACTCGTATGCTCTATTTAATACCAACAAGGCCTGCCAGCTCTTTTCTACATGCCGAACCCAATACTTCTGCAGATTTTTCTGGTCTGACATTGTTAAGGTAAACTCCGAAACCACGTTCTAGCCCAGACCAAGTGTTTAATTGTGGATAAACTTCGATATGCCAGTGTATCTGACGGCTATTTTTTTTCTCTGGCGACAGGTGGAATACCAAGTTGAAAGCTACATCATCTAATGCCTTAGACATTCCTCCAAGTGTTGCACGTAGCATGAGTGCGAGATCGCTGATTTCCTTTTGCGTGATTCTTGAAAATGCTGTAGTATGTCGTTTTGGATAAATCCAAAATTCGTATGGATAGGTAGGTGCCCAGGGAGAGAAGGCAAGAAAGATATCAGTCCCTAAGATTTGTCTTGGACCGTTTGATTCCACAGATATTATACTACAGGCAGGACAATTTCCGTTTTCATTCATGTATCTATGGGATGCATCCGCCTCTAATTCTATTGTTGGGGGAATCGTCGAAAACGTTACAAGATTTAAGTGAGGATGAATAACTGATGTCCCTGCTATTTGACCGCTGTTAACATAAATGGAAACATAAGTGACACTTTTTTGTGTATATAACCACCTGACCCTATCTTGAACGACTAACAACACGTTTGCCCATTGGTCTACAGAAATTTGCGATAACTTCTGGTTGTGTTCTGGCGAAGCAACAACAATTTGGTGATATCCGTATGCTGGTTCGCTATAGAGAGGTTTATCTGTATAAATGGCTGTGGAAGTAGTAGTCACGGCGGGATTACTACTTTCAAAAACCCTTACACACCAATCGTCTATGGAATTTTCTTCACTGTCTGATAAGCGTTGAAGCATACCATCTTTCGCCACCAGAGCAAGTAGTGCAGGTTCTGTCATAGACTCATTGCCCGGGCAATATGGACATTTGTCATCAAAGTACTTTTCGTGTTGGGCTCCTTCAACTATTCTCGGCACTATTACAAATTTGTCAAGAACATAATCCTTCCGTAGATCTGCCAAACCTCTCTCCAAAACATCGTGCCTCCTTTAATTAAAGGTTCTGTATTATTCGAGATAAAGCATGATAATGCATAAATATTCAGCCATAGACGTTTTTTGTTTGGTGCTCCAACGTTTCAGTGTCGAGCTAAGGAAAATCGTTAAATCTCGTTACCTCCCATAGTATGTGACTAATGGGTTATCGATTTATAGATAATACGACTATTGATGGCCTACATGAATTTATAGACATGCTCAATGAAGAAGCAGAAAGTGGTTCACTTATAGTTGTAGAAGGAAAAAGGGACGTTGAAGCGCTTAACCGTATAGGATTTAATGGTAATATCACCATATTGAATCACTTCAAAGGAATTACAGATTTTGTCGATAATCATTGCCAGATCAGAAATAAAATAATTTTACTGCTAGATATGGATAGGACAGGAAAGCACCTGACAAGTAAACTAGTATCCCAGTTGCAGCATAAGGGAAACAATGTCAATTTATTTTATAAAAAAGCATTGGCCAAAATTACTTATGGAAAGATTAGACAGGTTGAAGAGCTTGCTGCATATGCACCAAATTTGTCGGGAGTAACTGGAACAAGACGGGATCTATATTTTTACATATGACGCTCATCATCGCAGGGTCAAAGCACTTATATTCAAGCCAGACCACCTTAAATTTACTTATAGTAGTATGAGGTTATGAAATTGCCTAGCACAGGTATTGTCAAATATCATGTTAAATTAAAGTTCGAGGTTGATGGTTTAGTTGAAAAAGCAGATATAATTGGTGCAATTTTTGGGCAGACAGAGGGCCTTCTCGGACCAGAAATGAATCTCAATGAGCTGCAAAAGGTCTCAAAAGTGGGTAGAATCGAAGTCAATGTAGATACCAAGTCAAATATTGCGAAGGGGGATGCTCTAATTCCAATGAGTACTGACATTTCAACGGCAGCATTGATTGCGGCTGCTATTGAAAGTATAGATAAAGTTGGCCCATTTCAAGCTCGGTTTGGACTAGTTGGCATCGATGATATTCGAGCAATAAAGAAGAAAGTGATTGTAGATCGAGCTAAGAAGATTGTTCAGGAATGGGCAACCAAGACTATTAGTGAAGGCGAAGAAATGCTCAAAGACGTTTATGATGCTAGCAAACCCGGCAAACTTACTGCTTTTGGCAAAGCCCAGCTAGCATGTGGTACTGGTGTATTTGATTCTGGCTGGATTATTCTTGTAGAAGGTCGTGCAGATGTCATTAATCTGCTGCGTGGGGGATTCGATAATGCCATAGCAATTGAAGGGGCAAAAATCGATGAGACCGTGACTAAACTTACGGAAGGCAAAAAAGTGATTGCATTTCTTGATGGTGATAGAGCGGGCGATTTAATTCTGAAGGAATTGCAAGGGTTGGTAAAGATAGATAAAATCTTAAGGGCGCCTCCTGGCAGGGAAGTCGAGGAGTGTACTCCAATGGAAATTGCTGAAATTTTGAAAGATGCAATGCCATTTGTTTCAGCTGATACACAGCAGCTCTCATCGATACAGCCGCAACAAACTGAAAGCAGGCAAACACAAAAGCGAGACAGACAAGAACAAGTTGTACAACAACAAGAAGAACAACAAACAGAGATTATAGCCAGTAGCAGTGCTAATCAGCAAGAAGATGCTGCCGATATTGTTTCAGCTGTGAGAGAGGTATATCCTCAAATTAATGAAACACTTGAGGCAGTGATATTAGATAGTTCAAGGAAAACATTACTTAAAATTCCAGTTTCGGATGTAGTAAAAAAGCTTAACAGCGCGGAAGGGGCTAAGATGCTAGTACTGGATGGCATTGTAACACAAAGACTTGTAGAAGCAGCAGATAAGGCAGGAATTGAATACATAGTAGGGCACAGGATGAGCGATCTGAAGAAGTCTACAGATGTAAGGGTTAGAACATTCGGTGAGATGGGAATCAACAATTAGACACAATGCCAGAAATAAAGTTACAGCATATATTTACAATGACTGACCTTCTTCAACGAGGAGCTCACTATAATTTCATAGTAATAACTACATCTGACTTGGGAAAGGATATAAAAAGATCACAGCAGGCGGCATCAAGACATCTCTTAGACTTGGAAAATGCAGGGTACATTGAGCGTCTAAGAAAAGGCCAGACATTCAGAATAAAAATAACGAATAGAGGATACTCTGAAATTCAAAGTCTATATTCTACACTGAAATCTGCAATAGAATCTATTCCATTCTCAATTGATTTTGAGGGAACAGTGGTATCCGGTATGGGTGAAGGTGCATATTACATGTCCTTAGAGGGGTATCGTAAGCAATTTAAAGACAAATTGGGCTTTGAGCCATATCCTGGAACGCTAAATGTGAAACTAATAGATCAGATTTTTATGAATGCTAGGCGTGAAATAGGTAGATATCCCTCAGTCTTTATTAATGGTTTTAGTGATAATTTGCGCACGTATGGTTGGGTAAAATGTTATAAGGCGAATATCAACAAAGGTGCAGTTAATAATGCTGCAGCACTTGTGTTAGAAAGAACGCATTATGATGATAGTATGTTAGAGATCATTGCACCCATTTGCCTCAAAGAAGCAATAGGTATTCAGAATGGTGACAGAATCAGTATAAAAGTGCAAATCGATGCGCAAAAGAGACGTTAAATTCTATAGAATGAATCACCTTCACCAAGCTCGTTCTTTATATCTGAACTTTTTGTTCGTGGAATCGGTGTGTTTAATCTCACAACTCTCGCATTTAGATTCCTCTTTTTGCAATTCCCTGAGATATCCTTTTCACTGTGAGCCTGATCATAACCTAACGCGATAATGTCAGGTTTAACGTATTCTACCGTATCATACAATGTTCCTTCCTTCCCAATAATTGCCAAGTCCACAAAACTCAAAGATGAGACAAGTTCTCGGCGCGTATTTTCATCATGATAGATTCTTCGATCTTTCTTAATCTTCGTTGCTGTAGATGTCCTTGCAATTACTACCACGAGTATATCGCCTTGTGCTTTTGCTGCCTTTAAAGTGTGTATATGACCTGGATGTATTAAATCAAACACTCCACCAACTAGGACTACATTTAGAGCATCCCTCCCAATGAAACTGAGTTTTGATTCATCATCTTTTTCTACAAGGCCATGCTCTTTAAGAACACAGATTTTTGATTTATAGAATTCTTGGTCTATTGGCAGTCTAGTCCTTATCCTGTCAAGAGGAGAAAGCTCAGGGTCTAAATGGCTTACATACAACGATGAGAGAATTGCTTTATCCATAAGATCCATTCTCTATCAGAACAATCCTTCACACAAGCTTGAATAATAACACAATGCGGTAGGTGAGAATGTATTGATGAATATCGAGAGCAATATCTTTCGATGCATCATCTGCATCTCAAATCTTATTACTACGTACATGTTTCAGAGGAAAGCAGATACAATTGATAAACTTTTAGGTATTTTATGCAACCTCATCTAAAAGTTGGCGTTGGTTTCTATAAAGCTTCGGTTTAAATTAATAATAAAATATCGAAGGATAAAATCAAGATAGTGAATGCCACAGACGTAGTTTATCTAAATCCAATAGTGCTTCAGATAATCGACCGCTACATTTGGCGGGGTCCTCATACTGTTCTAAATCCATAATCTCCTTTCTTATCCTTTCATGACTGTGATATGTTGCCTTCTCTTGGAAGGATAGATGACAGTAAGACCATCGGGTTCTGAGTCAGAGGCAATCTTCGCTTTGCTGCCGATTTCATGGCTGCTACTGCTATCGAAGGCCACGTTGTTGTTTATTTACGATTTTGATTTTGGTGACCAATCTATCTAGTATGGTAGTGCTTTGTTGCATAACTAAATAAATCGCGAAATATTGACTATTTCAATACTGGTTATCCCCAATTATACTTGATTTGTCACTATTAAGGCATAGTATTCCCTGCTGTTATTGACTAATAACAGAGTTATGCAACAAAGCGGTATGGTAGTATCTGTATTTCTAACTCTCTAGGTATCAAACTCTTTTTGTTATTATTATAGCATGTATGTAGAGCGAGGAACCTTGATTGCTTTATTAGTATTGATAATACAGTAGAGTTCAGGAAGGGAATATACGAAACCAATGTGAACACAGTCTGATCTCTCATCTAGAAGGCATTGCAATTCTCCGTTTTTCATCAAGACCTCTACGATCCTGTTTCTCTTATTGTCCTTTAATATAACTCGGTTCTGATCTACGGCGATTTTTTCCATAAGAGGAGAATGCTTGGCAAATACTTCATCCTTTATCATCATCTCCTCCATCCTACTTGTAAGGTAGCCTGAAAAACTTGTTACGCCTTTCAATTCCAACCCTTCTCTATTCTTTTCATAAACCTCAAAGAACTTTTTATATACATTTTCGCTCACCGTGATAGACTTAAAGCCAGGCTTAGGCATAGATATAGCAGTACGGTAATGGACGGAATGATATAAGTATTATTGTAGAAGGTTGTCCGCAAGTACATGCCGTTAAGCAAGTTTGCTCACATCAAAATCAAACTATGGTTGCTTTGCTTAAGCTACGAAGTGATGGAATAGCAGAAGATGACTTACTGAGTTTGAACAGCTTTTTCGAAAGAAATATGATGAATAATAAAATACTTAGCGGCGTGCCCCGGCGAAGTACTTAGAAATAAAGCGAATGGCATTAGTAGAACTGGACAATTAAAAAATGTGGAACAAACTGCGTCCAGCTGAAAAGGTGTATCACAGAAAAGAACACTATCTATGGATGTATGTATGTGCGGTTCAAATTGTTTTAGTGCCTATGATAATGATGACTTCAAATAGGTTCTTTGCAGTCGTACAGGAGAGAAGTTTGCAGCTCAATCCCTTTTATGGCCTTGAAGGTACAGCAACACGGAGGGATAAATCCGTTATTTGTAATCTGTTGAATATAGACACACTAAATGGATATTTTATAGGTTCTTTACTACTATGAAGACTTCCTTTTTCCTCCAGTAGATCAAATAACATTTTACATATTGGTGCTTCGTGCTCCTCGGCTGGTTCAGGACGATTGAAAGATGAAATAGATGGATGGACCTCAACTGAACAAGCTTTGAGCTACAGGGAACAAAAGTACCTTGTCAGTATATATATGGTTGCACTTATTTAAGTCGTCTTTGGACGACATTCGGTTTGCAGCAGCAATGATACGAAGGGGGCATATGATTGGCGACTCGACCGCATTCTCGAGGTAGTACAGTACAAAATTGTCTGTTAGAGATCTAACACCCATTCATTGAGTTGCTAAATTATAGACGGATACTTCTTTTTTAGTTCTGGTTTAGTGTCGATTGCAGCAAGCTCCCAATGTCAGTAACCACGTCCACCAGTGTTTTACCTTCTGAAAACAATTTGATAGCCTGAGTAATTTTTGTTTTTAACTCAGTATCATAATCATCCTTCTCATCTAATTGCCCTCATTCCCATTCTACTTTCAGCTTTACTTT
>DATDFS010000146.1:0-11460 GCA_036522495.1 Nitrososphaeraceae archaeon
TAACCTATAAAACTGATTGAGGTGTAAAACCATTAGACACTAAGCCACCTAGATGTAACTTGCATTCTTATTATTCTTCTTCTTCTGGCTTAAAACTTCAACATGAATGCACGTATGGGATTATTCAATGGAACACCTACACAGAACTGAATGTAGACTGAGGGTATGTGCCGCAATCCACAAGAATACCCACATTACCAACATACGACAATAGGGCCTTAGATTCTGCTTTTCTACGTAATATCTAGAATATAGTAGAGAAAGGACTGATGGTATGAGTACGCGTAACATAAAGTAAAAATGAATGCATGTGTTCCGTTGGAAGCGCTATATCTTTTAGTTCTTCATTAGCAGATCAAAGGATATTTATGATTTAATAGTTCTGCTGAAACAACTTCATATGTATGGATATAACATCCATATGCCATTCCTAGGTAGTACTCTAGTTCATACCCGCGCGAATAATAATACATACATTAATTCATAGAGGCAGTCTTGTCTAACTATTCTTTTTCTTAATCGTTAGATTCTAATGAGTATTTAGTGCGTCTAGATTACAAATGTCATTATAATGTATTGGTATAGAAATTATAGAAATATTCTTGCTTGAACATGTGGGACAAGCACTTATGACTTTGTTGTTCCTTTTTCCAACCGAATTAAAATGGTTGCACTCCAGTTGCAATTAATATTGTTATAAGTCCAACTCTGGTTTAACGAAGAATGAGTAGCAGTATTATAAGAAATAACAGATATTTTTTCTCGCCTTCATCCAAGATGTTTCATAAAGGTGTCGTCGGATGTGATCTTGTAGATTGCCTTGTTCAATGGTGAGATCAAATTATGTTCTTATTTCATATTGGATAAGACTTTATTCTTCATATGATAAATCAAGATTTAATGGCCCACTTCAGAGATTGATTGGAAAACGCTATTACGAGTTAATGCCCAATTGATATGTCTCTGTGCATCCCCAATGCTTTTGCACGGGGCCACATTCGCATATGTGAATTTATCGTACCTGATGATATTGCTAAGTGTATTAACCTAGCTCATCTAAGATTAACATACTGTATTATGTAGCATAAAAAATGAAAAGATAGTTTTTATCCCCTCATATTCAGAAGAAGTCGGCATAATAGAAGAGCTGATATATTTATAATGATTGACTCTAGCAGTATTCTAGTATGACCTCGAATGGCATGTACAACAAATTTCTTATATTTTGAGAGGATGAATGAACTATACAATGGATATGTCAAAAGACATGGGAAGGATCAATTAGTTATACGTTGAATCTATTAAAAATGTAGAGAAGACATAGGATGAACGACATGAGTAAGAAATGCTACAGACTGGCCTCTGATTTGATAATATCCAGAATAATTAACGGCATGTGGCAGGTTGCAGGCGGACATGGATATATCGATCATGAATTGGCAATAGCAGACATGATGAAATATCATGATGCGGGCTTTACAACTTGGGACCTTGCAGATATTTACGGCCCTGCGGAAGAGTTTATTGGGCAGTTCAGACGTAGGTTATCTGAATTAAAAGGAAATGAGGAACCCGATAGAATTCAGGCATTAACAAAATGGGTGCCACAGCCAGGGAGAATTACACGTTCTATCGTTAAGGAAAATATACAAAGATCACTTCGCAGAATGGGCGTTAGCTCGTTAGATTTACTTCAGTTCCACTGGTGGGACTATAATAATCCGTACTACATGGATGCTCTCAAATACCTGTCAGACCTCCGGGATGAAGGAATAATCAAGCACATTGGTATTACAAATTTTGATACTGAACGTATGCAGATCATGGTAGATTCAGATCTACAAATTGTATCGAACCAGGTCCAATATTCGATTATAGATCGCAGGCCAGAGGTAAAGATGATACCATTTTGCATGAAACATAACATCCGTCTCCTTTCCTATGGAAGCCTCTGTGGAGGACTTGTGTCAGAGCGCTACCTAGGAAGAGTACAAGAGCCATCTGCTGCTGAGTTAAATACGTTAAGCCTACGAAAATACAAGCAGATGATAGATGCATGGGGTGGATGGAATCTGTTCCAAAACCTTTTATCTACTCTGAAGGAAATTGCACAAAGGCACAACGTAAGCATTGCAAATATAGCAGCCAGCTATATTCTTGCCAACTCTGCAGTAGCAGGTGTTATTATCGGTGCTAGACTCGGAATATCTGATCACATAAACAGTAACGCGCAGATATTCAGCTTCAGTTTGGATAAGTCAGATTGTGACGCTATAGATGCTGTATGTACAAAGTCAAATAATTTGTATCAGATAATTGGAGATTGCGGAGACGAGTATAGATGACCTGTGAAAAGTGATTTTTCTAGCTATGGGTTACCCTAATTCTGGGTCTGACCATGCTACAGGGAACGATTCGTAAAGACGTTGCAGAATAATGCGGTTGAAACTCTACCTAGATTACGGGCGAAGCCCAAATTATTAAATGTAAAAATTGCAGTTATCGCAAAATTTGTTTTGATCAAGACATGGAGACATTGGATGCGATGACTTGGGGTGCCGATCAATATCGCAAAGATCCGCTTGGTTTGGTAAGACTCGCCACATATCAAATTCAGCAGCATACAAACGCTTGCCAATCTCCCAATCCTCCGGCAGGTCAGTGAAACGTGATGTAGAGCTCCATCGGCCTAGACGGCAAATATTTCAATTGTCCCGTTATATCAAGTTGGCTAACAAGTTCACTGAGTTAGCACCTAGTTTAGTAAGAACAAGGTTTCGAACTTGTGAATAGACATCCTCATCAAGTTCCATGACCTGCAAGGCAGTAAAGAGCGTTATATTGGAACTGGGCCATGAAAACCAGAGGAAATCCGAATTTATCTGGGAAGCGCTGAAATATAAGCCGATTATGGACATCACTACGTAGCCGCCGCTCAAGGTAGCAACCCCAATCTGAAAGTTGGCATTCTGGGCGGTGTGTGTCGTTGAGTCCCAAAGATAAAAACCTCTTTCCTTACCTGGTAGACTGCGGAGGGCAGCCATGGCACTCTGAGCAAGAGTCACCTCACCACCACTAGCAATTGTCTGCAGCAGTTGCAGAACGGCTTTGTCAATTTCGAAGGTTGATCCGCTCGCCTGATAGGGCGTGATGTTAAAGTTCGTAATGGCCCAACCCAATTGACTCAATACCTTCACATAGGATTTGTACCAATTAGATGCATCAGTAAATCTGTCATACTGCTGGCTTGCCGCTAAGCCTGCAAACATGGTGGAATAATCAACATCCTCTTTGAGTTGAGGATCTGTTATATTATTAGCGTCGAAACCCAAAATGGCGCCATTGTCTATAACTGTGGTTGCTGCTGCAGGCGCAGCCGGTGCCACCGCCACAAATTTGCTCATGTCTAGAATGGGAGCCAATTGAATCTCTTGAACGAATGATTGTCTCTGTTTGATTATTTCTGGGCCTTCCTGAGGCGTTCTAGACATATTATTCATTAAAATACTAACTTATCCTAGTATCTAAAGTTTTTAATGATCAATTTATAAAACTTCATATTCATCACCGATGTAACAATTCTTTTTGTTACATTCGAAATATATTCAGTGTCTCCGACCAGCTCTCAAAGACATGTGGCTTTCCTTTTAAGACTGCATTCACAGGTTCCAAAGCAGCCTTCTGGTTTGCCCTTGCCACCATACGATTAGACTACTCCTATTCTCTCGCAGTAGAGGAATTACCTATTATCAGATACGGCGGCAGTTCATCATTTCTATGGACACAACAGGCCTTTACCCATTGCGCAGATTCTGAATGATGATAGATCGTTCCTCTCTTTTGACTGGTCGGCTGATATCCTATGTATATTCAAAGATTTAAGATTAATCCTTATTTTTTGGAGAATATGGATAAAATTTAATGACGGGAAGATTGTTATTTATTGGATATATAGAGGTTTATGATATTATATCTCTATATATCGTGATATCCCCCTCCCTCTGTGACTAGTGTTCCAATGCTTTTTAATAATAATCCAAATTTGCTAGTTGTTCTCTAAAATGGTTTGTCGTAACATATGCAGGAGGTTAGGCAGTAAACCTAGCTTTGAATACAACCAATACATTCTTGGAAAGAAATACTGTAGGCGGTGTGAGGTTTACATTTATCATCATGGTCTATTCTGTCCATGCTGCGGAATGCAGTTAAGGATGACACCAGCTAGTAAGAATGGTAAGGAGAAGCTTAGAAGAAAGAAGAAGATGTTAATTACAAACAGTCAAAATTGGTTGACAGCAAATTCAAATTATTGACTATGTTATCCTCCTGATCTGAAAGAACCACTCATTTGGTCTGCTAGTGGTAGATTGAAGAATGACAGTACTAAAATCAAATTCAGAACTGATTTTAAAAGTCCCATCTTGTTTGGGAAGTCACTAACGATACTATCGTATTATCCTTATGAAAACGAAGACTTGGCGGACAGCAGGATGCATACCGGCCCAAGTCCCAATACACCCACCAATAATAGGTGCCTAAAACATGGGTACATTCAACTATGCAGACGATCCGTCACGGATGAGCAAGACCGTCAGGCTATTCAAAACTTTAGCGCAGAATCCCCACGTACCGGTAGATGATATTGTCTACTAGGGACCCCAGCTGCAAACAAGCCGCAATACATGCTATGAAAGGATCTATGATTTCCGTTCGATTTTCGACAATGACTACATAAGGAAAAACGATTATCAGCAATTTATATATATGATTTATTTATTTTTCCCAACAGTTTATGCAATACGGTTCCCCATAGTCTTCCATTCTATAGAATCATTGCGCATTTCATTTCACACATATGCGTACGATAGAGAAGTGATATATTTGCTTGTTCTTTCTTTTATTATCGTGTCATGGCATTGGTATTCACTTCGACATCAATCTTGCATAAGCGAGTAATGCTGCAATTGTCTTGCAATCTTCAATTTCCCCATTAACGCACTTTTCAATTGCAGTGGTCAGGTTCATGCGCTTCACTTTGATATTTTCATCATCATCCAAATTTTCCTTCTTATCTATTTTTCTTAGACCTGTTGCAACAAATACATACATTAATTCAGTATCGTATCCTGGAGCTAGGTACCATTGCATTAATGGAGATAATTTACCCGTGTAACCTATCTCCTCACGCATTTCCCTAAGAGCAGCCTGTTTTGGACTCTCTCCTTTCTCTATTTTACCGGCTGGTATTTCCAACAAGGTCCTCCCTGCAGCGTGGCGATATTGGGTTACGAAAAGTATGGAGGCTCCATCAACAACTGGAATCAAACCTATAGACGGTGAATGCTCGACAATTTCCTTTTCAATTGTCTTGTTATTTAGTTTAAACGCGTCTACCCTGACCGAGATTTCGCCTGAATAAATTTTCTTAGTAGACAAAATGTTCGGCCTTTTGTCGTATTGTATTCTGTTTTTCTTTACTAAAACCACGTCGGTTCATCATATCGTACCAGCTCGATGGTATAATTACCATGTGAACACACTCTCATTTACACGTCATGTTGTTTTTTTATAAAGTGAAAAAACAAATCTGTCCTCGATACATCCCCTTTATACCAAGTCTGCATGCCAAAATCGTCCCCAAACTAATCGCAATAAGATTGCCATTTGGTCTGTATCTATAAGAAGGCGGCAATGCAGAAAGCTATTAAATCATCATAGAATGACCAGCGCAGCGTTTCAAAAGCTTTGATTTGTTTTGGTGGGTAACGTTGGAGGGCTATGTTCATTCATCTACAGGTTTAATACTAAGTGAAGAGCCGTTGGAAGAGATGTATGACATAATAAAGTTAATTTTATATGCTATATGTGACATTTGCACCATGTGCATTACATTGACGGTGAAGGCAATATTATCATACCCAGATCCGTCAGACCAATAATAGATTATGATCAAACACATCTTGGAGATAAGAAAGGGGCCAGAAGGCAATTTCGCTCTGGTAATCTTCACATTCGAGAATATGATAATCACTATACTGTTCATAGGGATAAAATAGATCCAAGAACGGATCCATTGGCACATCTGTTATTGGATGCTCCAGAGTATTTGATAGCTGTTTTATCAGCGGTTTCTGTCGGAAGCAAAGTCGGTAATGCTGTTTATAAAAGCAGAAAAAAGGAAGGCAAGAACCAAGGAGCTGCTTTGTCTGATGCGGTAATGGCAGGCTGTATTGCAGGCTCGGCAGCAAGCGCAGTTTGTTACATTGCAGGTAATTTTATCAAGAAAATAAAGAGGAGCGCTTGAAGCAGATTGGAAACTTCAGAGCAGATTCGTCAACAAAGCGCTGCCCATGATATGAACAACGAAAATACAACTACCCTAAAGCTGCCCTCGAAAATCCATATTGCAAAAGTCGTGTTCAAGCTCTTACCGGTCATATTTAATTTTAGGAGAGATCGGCGTGAGTGGGTCAAGCATGAGGGAAAGAATATTGATACGAAAAAATATGCAAAGCATGCGAAGGCTGCCCTCAAAACTTTCATTGAACTTGGACCGTCTTACATTAAGTTAGGACAATGGCTTTCAACACGCGCTGATATCTTGCCGCTGCCTTACCTTGAAGTATTAGCAAAACTTCAGGATGATGTTCCACCATCCCAGTTCATTCAAGTAAAACCGATTATTGAAAATGAACTTGGAAAGATTGAGAACATGTTCGACACATTCAACACCTCGGCGCTTTCTGGTGCGAGTCTCGGCCAGGTTTATCTGGCGGGATATAATGGTAGGCAAGTCATCGTAAAAGTAAGCAGGCCAAATATTGAAGAGGTTATAGAAAAGGATATATATATCTTAAAGAAAATCCTCCCGCTCGCTACGCGCTTTATTGATCCTAATTTGCGCTTCTCTGCGGAAGGCATGTTGTGGCAGTTTATTGAGACGATTCATGAGGAAATGGACTACAGGATAGAGGCGGAAAACCTGGTTACGATTAAGACCAATCTTAGGGAGGATCGCATGGTAGTCATTCCGAACGTGTTTTTAGAGAGGACATCAAAACACGTGCTTACACTGGAATACATTCCGGGTATAAAGATTACAGATGTTGCAGCATTGGATGCAGCGGGAATTGACAGAGAAAAACTAGTAGTCAGAGTACATCATGTGTTTTTTAAGATGTTATTGCGCCATAATATTTTTCATGCTGATCCGCATCCAGGCAATATCTCAGTAAATAATGGCGGTGCAATAATTCTATATGATTTTGGAATGGTTGGAAGACTGGATAACGATACTCGCATTAAATTGATCAGACTGTATCTTGGTTTGATAGAAAAAGATCCCGCAAGGACAGTCGATGTTTTATTAGAACTTGGAACACTGGAGCCAACCGTGAACAGATATATCGTAGAGAAAGGTCTTGAGTTAAGCATCCAATCATTGTATGGCAAGGAGGTAGACAGGATGGAGGTAAAAGCATTAATGGACCTTTCTAATAAAACAATGAGCAGATTTCCATTTAGATTGCCCAAACACCTTGCACTATATATGCGTATGGCGTCCATTATAGAAGGTATTTATCATCATCATAAGGTAAGATTTCAGTTCGTGAAAGTACTAGCTAATCTGTTTGAGGAAGAAGGGCTTGTAAAAGAAGCGTATGTTGAGGAGATAAAAGGCTCCATTAAGCGATTTGCAAAAAGCATCGAAGCGTCAGCTAGGGTTGCACCGTTGCTAAAGTCATATCTAGAAGCACAGCAACAGCGTCAAAATAAACCTCGTGAAAATTACACTTTTTTGGCAGGAATCATATTTGCATCTTCATTGTTCCTTGGATCATCTCTCATGATACCTTACAGTCTTAACCTAGCATACGGTGGGTTTATTTCATCTGTGATAATGTTTTTTGCATCAATTTTGCTGAAGGGGAGATTATGAACTTAGTTATCTATTTTGCAGTCGTTAACGACTCTTAAATGGTGTTTTTCTATACTGGTTTAGGCTTGAACTGGTGGTCATTTTGGTAATAGTGCTTGTCCAGTTACTGGAGATTTTGGAAAAGTGCGCGCCTATAAGTTACTAATAACTCCGATAAGTTACTGATCACTTCGGCTAACTTACCTTTGTATAGTATAATTTATTCAGGATTAAGCTAGGGATCGGAGCTTTGTCAGATATTGAATTGATAAATTAGACGTAGCAGTTATGATAATGACTAACCATGGCCGATAAATTAACTCCTAAAGAATTGCAAGAGACAAAGGATGAATACATTATAGTAGATGTACGGGAAGCCGATGAACTGGAAGAGGGCAAGATACAGGGAGCAATCAATATCCCACTTGGCCAGCTGATAAGAAAGGCTAGAAATGGTGAGATGGATAATCTTAAGGGAAGGAAAATTTGCACTTACTGCTCTGGTGGATATAGAGGGAATATTGCAGCAGATGAGTTACAGAAAGAAGGATTTGATACTGTAACTATTGAAGGAGGCTATACTGCTTGGAAAGACAAGGGGAATAAGAAAAACGAGGGTAGTAGCATTAGAAATGAGTGAAGTCTGGAATAAAGTCTACAAATCAGACAGCACTTTCTTTGGAAAGGAACCTAGCAACTTTGCCTTGCTTTGTTTTAATCATATGAAAGCTAACAACGTAAAGAAGGTATTGGAGCTAGGATCAGGTCATGGTAGAGATACAATATTTTTTGCAACAAATGGGATTGAGGTAGAAGCATTAGACTACTCTGTCATTGCAATTGAGATACTAGATAAGATAGCAGAGGAAAAAAGACTACCAATAAAATCACAGATCTTTGATGCGAAGAAGAATCCACTCCCCTTTCCAGATGTCTATTTTGATGCTGTGTATTCGCACATGCTCCTTAACATGCACTTTTCATCAGAGGAGCTTCATTTCATATTTTCAGAGATAAGCAGAGTATTGAAACCAAAAGGTTTGAACTTCTTTTCTGTCAGAAACCACAACGACAAGTCGTACGGCAAAGGTGTAGAGGTAGACAAAGGAATCTATGATGTAAACGGCTTTCTAATCCGATTCTTTACAGAAAAGGAGATACAAGGTTTGGCAGCAGCGGAAGGCTTCGAAGTACTCTGGATAAAAGAAGAATATGAAGAACCAGTTACACTTTATCTTGTATCCAGCAGGGTATAATCTATTTCTTTACCGGTAATATTACCACTACCAGTAAATCCAGCACCAAATACATCTCCTTTAGTATTGGTTATGCCAGTTGAGCTAGCATTATCATCCTTTCCACTGGATCCTGCTTGTAGTTTAATTCCACACTCGGGGCGATACTTTTCTGTACCTGAAGCAAGTCTGTATCCACACTCAGGACAGAATTTCACAGATCCCTTTTGTAGATAGAGGATAGATAAAAGAGATTTGATTGTTAAGATTTGATTTATATAAAAAAATATTTATTTAGTTCAAGGTAAGAATGTTTCGTAATTTTCCAATACTCTTTAAATTTTTCAACTGCTCCATCGTTTTTATTTGAATTGTCAAAACATACACCTATCCAGTTAAGGCAGGAGAATTTCTTGGAGAAAGAGCAAGTGATCTGAAATATATCAATTACCTTTTCATAATCATTTAATTGAATTCGCATTAAATAATTCACCTCCAAACCATGGTTGCACAGTCTAGTTTTGATTAATCTTAGACAGGGTAGCATTTGTGAGTCGTTACATCTTCTGGTCAGTTGAATGATAAGGGACAGGTATTCACAGTAGATGATAAGAATGTCACAAGTGAAAGCATGATCGCCAAACTATGATACAAGAGACTGAATTCCCTGTCGCTACCATGCGGCAGATCTGCCGCATCCCCTGTTATTACGCTTATATTAAATATCTATATATCTAAAGCATTATTTTAGCGAAAACACCCTTTTTTTAAGGCCGTCAAATGAATTGGCTATTACCATAATAAGTCGTCTGTTTCTCGAGTGGAGTCCTAGTAAATTGGATGACAATAAGAAACTTTTGTCAATAAGAGCATAAATAAGAAAGAACAGAGGCGAAACCCGTCGACGAACGAGTAGAAAAAAGGCCTGATCTCAAAAACTGATGCTTTGGAACATATGAATATACATATTTTGGAACCTATAAATATATAGATATATGAACATATATTATATTGACAAACTTTTATCTGGTTAGAGACATTACAAGACTAAAGTTATTTTCTTTTTATTGGTAGGTTGATAAAATTGTTTATGACTATTGTAGATGAAGAACAACAGCAACCATCATCAGCACCAACGCTTGAAACTTTGCAGGAGAAAATAGATGAGTGTGCTACTACCATTATAGGATTACATACTATCTATAGAGACAGAAAAAAGACGATTATACAACAGATAGGTGAAATAAAACTACTGGCTTCGGATCTGAATGTAAATAATACACAACTTAGAGACATGATTTCTCAATCATTTACTATGATAGGAGTATCAGAATCATGGTTAAGAAAGCTGTTACCTGAATACCTAAAATCCACAAAGCATACAAGGAAGGATTATCTTGAACTGCAGCAGCAACGAGATCAACAATCATTACAGCAGCATCAACAGGAATTAGCAGAGTTAAGAGCAGCATCGTTAACTAGAAATCCAGCATTGGAACAACAATCATCAGACAAAGAAAAATAACAACAAAGGTAACAACTTCCTATGATAATAAGAATTCAGTAGCAGTAAAACCAAACACACAAAACGAACAGACAGCAATATCAGAAGATAAGGTTACAACGATTAAAAACTAAAAAAAAGAATGGGTAATTACAGGAGGAAATCAAGTACTTACGAGATGGATCTTCTGCTCAACGACAACGACAACAACAGCAACAGCAAGAAGAAACATTCGCAGCAATCGGATGTCTTGAACTTCAAAATAATGACGTGCCAATCAGAGTTACCGTGAACGTGAAAACAAAGACAATTGAATGCATGGAAATAGCTTATGAAGTTATAAAAGGTTATTAGAATGACGTATCAAGAAAACAATAATGTTAAACGTCAACGACCCTTCCTGAAACATTGAAGACACTTTCTTCTACATCTATCTTACAATAGTATTTTAAAGTGCTCTTTGCAGCAGTTGCAAAAGGCTACTTCTTATATCTTACAATAACTGAGCTATGAACTTTATCTTTATATGATCATATCTTCTTATACAGCAGCCACGGCAGATAAAATGATGATGAGAACTCCTTTCATAATTATTGTTATTCAACGCTTACCTTTTCAGAACTATTCTTCTGTTCACCTAGTTTTCGTAATTCAGCTAGCAGGAAATCTCTGTATTTGTTTCGCTCTTCTTCTGTCATTCTATCAAGGTTTGAGCTTATTGTAGAGCCTATGGTCGATACTTTATCAATAAGATCCATTGCCATAAACCTGCCTATATTGCCTACCCTGAGCATTACATCGAG
>DATDFS010000147.1:0-7753 GCA_036522495.1 Nitrososphaeraceae archaeon
ATGCACCATCATAACCCCTCTGATAGATACGACATAAGCAACGCTGATATTGCAATAGTTGATTTAGCTGATCCGTGGACTGTTGTTAATCAAGTTCATGAAGCCTTAAAAGGGAGTGGATCATTCGTAGCGATATGTCCAACGATGAATCAGCTCGAAAGAATTGCCTCAGGACTTAAGCAAAGTTGCTATGTTGACGTCGACTGTGTTGAATTAATGATACGTAATATCGAGGCGAGAGAAGGCATGACAAGACCTTCAATGAGAATGATAGGTCATACAACCTATCTGGCCTTTGCTAGAAAGGCTGAGGAAATGATTAAATCTTCTCCCTATTGACCTATAAAGAGAGAAAAATTACCCATGGAAGAAAAGGTTCTATAGAGGAAATAACTGCTATCACACCTGTTGTACATTCTGCAGAACTACAATAAGCATTAGAAAAAGCAGAGGCTGAAGAGGTTGGTGCCCTTGTTAAACCTGCATATCTGCCACAATACGAATATTCGAGATCAGGTTTTTCGCTAGCCATTTCTAGATGATATAGCCTAATGTTTACAAGAGATTATTTATATCCTTTTTTCTATATTTTATTATTGTCAAAAAATCTATAAGGACGGTTATGAAGGAAAATGACGGGATCAAAGGTAACAATGAAATTTCATCTGGTAGCAGCAAAAAAAGGATCTTTTGTCAATATAATTGTAATAATGGATATATAGATATGGATGTGATAAGGCGGTATTTCTCATCCCTCTTTCCTATCCACCTACAAGATTACACTGTGAAATCCCTTAGTTGTTTATCATATGTATATATATGTATATGTGTATGTACCTATTAAAATGTGCCTATCAAATAGCAGGATATGCAATGAATGGCCCTAAGGTTCAGTTATATTATTTAATGATACAATTGTTATTACTGCCAGCATATTAGCTTCCACATTTCAATTAGATCTCATCTGCTGTTGGAGTATTTGAAGATACATTATCATCATCAGATGCACTTGCAACTCCTATAGTATCATATTAAAATATAATTCAACGCATAGGCTTGCTTTGGATGAACAGGAATCTTTTTGTGTTCCAGTGCTTATATATAACATTTAAGCTGCTCTTCGTTTATTAGATGGCCGAAAATGTAGACTGGATTCATATTTTGTATATACAACCATGAGGATCTAGATCCTCATACCCTCCTAGAGGATTGTTTCCTTGTCGTACATCGTTGTAAAGTCTTTTAATTGTTTATGATAAGCCATCATGTGAGGATCCCACGAACCTATTCCCCCAAACATGTCTTGCTGCTTTACAATATGTCTTGAATTTCTTTGGATGTATCATCATCTTTGTCATATAGGCTATGATGATAAGGAAGTACTTCTTCATCCCAGATAATATCGACTGTGTATGTTTCAGCAGCAGAACCGCCTCAAATACGGGATGCATCGCTCCCCACTGTATTGGAACCTTCCTTACTACACCCATCTCCTTCATAGGAATATCGTATACCTAAAATTTACTAGTTGCAGTTTCAATTTTATATGGTGGACCGGTTGATTTAATTCAAACCTTTCAACGCATTTTTACTTTGAGATTCATATTGATGGCAGTAAAAGCAATAATAACACCTGCTTGCAATTATATTCCTGAAGAATCAAGGCTGGTTCTCACATCTTCTTTCGCATTAGGAAATGTCAGCGAAGATGCTGCTTTTAAATTAGGCGTAGATTCGCAAGAAAAACTTATGGTATAAAAGATACACATATCACGAATTTACAGTCCGGTGTAGATGATATAGTTAATGAAAGATTAAAGAATATCGAAAAATCTCGACTTATAGATTTACATATTGGTTAAGTCTATGATATTTGCGATCAAGTTAGAATAAATATCTATTTTCTATATTAATACTGTATTTTAAGATATGCGAATGTAAGTTACTTCTTATTGTTGAATGTAAAACAGCTAATGAGAAAGTGTTCAACTTGTGGTTTAGAAGTATGTTGGATAAGCAGTCCTCTATAATATAAAAGTCGGTAGAGATATTTCTATAGAAAATTGAGTAATCACTGAGACATCAATCCAAACGGTATACAGGTAAGAGACAGAATTAGACTAATCCATACACATGATGTCCATGCAGATGTTAGGGGGGGTGAAACTGGTATTGTATTTGGGTTATCAACTGCTCCTAAATACTGCCAGAGTAATGAATTAGATCTAATTATATGGATAGAATGGGATCACAGCTAAAGCAGAGTAGCATTAGCTGAAGGTGTGGATCAATATGACATTATTGAGAAAGTCAGGGAATTGTAATAAGTTTAGCCATTCAAACCAATATAATTCCATTTACTTTTGACCAATATATCTTTTCTTGATAATAATCATATTAGTTGCTCAAAAATACCTTAAGCTTGCCCCCTGTGAGAATTGAGTTGATTATCTTTCTTCCGTTTTCGGATCGTTTATCAACTTTTATTCTGGCTTTCTTTCCTATCTGACTACTGCAGATGAATTCATCTTCATTATAAATATCAACTATTTTTCCTATCGCTTGTTCTTTTACCAAGATGATTATGGATGAGCCCACTTCACTCATATCAAAATCTATTTCTTCGCCAAGTGCCGGAGTCTTGACGTCTATATCAATCTTCATTCCCAAAATATTTTCCAATTCTGTAACTGTGGATCCTCCTTTTCCAATTATTCTCGGAGCAACGTCTTTCCCCACCCTTACTTGCACTCTATTATCAGATATTATGTGAATGTCTGCATTCGGATCAAATCTCCTTATAGTATCTTTAATTTTAGATTCTGCTAATTTTTTAATACTGGTGTCATTTTGCATTGTCTTCGATATTTGAGCAACTGGAACAACAACATTTTCTTCCCCATAAGTATATATTTCATACTCAATCTCGCCGGTTTCAAAATCTCTGACTTCTACTAATGGTCTGGATAAATCAGACTCCGTCATTCCAGTTGGGACTTTGACTGTCAACAATATGTCATAAACTTTCTGAATCCTGCCATCCTTAATAAAAATAATTGTATCCAGAATGTGCGGGATCATACCTAACTCCAATCTGCCAATGAATCTTTGGATTGAATCAAGCGGACTGCTCGCATGAACAACACCTACCATTCCAACGCCAGCCAGTCTCATATCAGAAAACACTTCGAAATCTTGTGCCCTCCTTACTTCATCAAAAATCGTATAGTCCGGACGCACCAACAACAATATGTCAACCGCTTTTTCAAAGCTTCCTTCCAGTGGACCATACTGAGTTACTTCCTCCGGAACCTGTAAGTCCCGGGGGGATTCGAAGGTTTTTACTATTTTAGCATGGGCAACATAAAATTCTGCTAAACTACTGGCAAATGTACTTTTGCCTGAGCCAGGAGGACCTGATATAATTACACCTTCCGCTTTTCCTGATAATCTTTCCATTAATTTATCACTTACCCGATAATCATTTAGTGATAGTTTTACGACCGGTCTGACTATAGTAATTTCAACCCCGTCCGAGAAGGGGGGTCTTGTAATCGCAATTCGATATGTACCGTATTGAATTACTGTAGCTCCACTTCGACTAATTTCAACCGTTCCTTGCCCACTAGACCTCGAAGCCTCTGAGATTTCTTTAATAATGTTTACCAGGCTGGCCTTGGTGCTTATATCATTCCCTAACTTTACGAGCTCGGAGCTACCTGGCGCTCCACGTTTTGCCATAGGCACGACTCCTTCTTTAATGTGAACACTCATAGTGGTTTCATCAAAGAATTTTTCAAATTCTAAATTTGTTATCTTTGTTGGAGTTGTGATATGAAGACAGTGTATTCCTTGTGCTTGGGCCACCTGAGCTTGAACATAATCGGCTGTTATGAGAACGGCTCCTTCTTGCATAGCGACATCCTTTATAATCGCATCAATCCTTCCGTGTTTTGCTAAACGTATGTCATCCATAGTAGGTCTTTCACCAACGAACCTAAGGTCAACATTCTTCTGTAAACACTGTCGTCTTATTTTCTTAACTTCCTCCAGTCCCACAAAACCATGTTCTTTATTAGTGGATGCTTGAGATTGTAGCTCATCTAATGCGGCGAGCGGAATTACAATTTCACTACCGACTTCAATGGCTTCACCAGATTCAAGCATTTTACTAATCTCACCGTCAATTATTATACTCGTATCTAGAACAAATTTCTTTTTTGTCACTTCATATGGTGTTATTATAAGGGATTAAAGAATTTTGTCAGTAACCCGAGGGCTCGACAAAAATCTAGGGAACCTTAACAGAATCTATTTAGTATCACCGTTTATGTGAATTTGTCTTAACAGCAAAATCTTTCTAGCGCAAATAAGGAGCGTCATTCTTTTCGTCGATTTTGCTCTCTACGTACGTAGATTTTAGCAATAGATGCCCGCTGTTTCATTATCCGAGATTAGAAACAAAGAATATTGTACATAATATATGTATAATATATAATGATACAATTCGCGTTATACGACAGATTATTGAGAATATGCAGACTATATATTATCTTTTATTTACATTTTGTTTAGTGGTGTAACACCAATCATATTTAGGACATTTTTTATGCTCACACCAAATGCCTTCACGAGGGCTAATCTGCTATACATAATTTCCTTGTCATTCTCTTTTAGTACGGGTACTTTTTCGTAAAACAAATTGAAGGCTGTCGCAAGTCTGTAGGCGTATCTTGCAATCAATTTCGGATCAAGCATCCTAGCAGATTCTTCCAATACGATGTCAAACTTAGAAATTGCTTTAACCAAGTCAAGTTCTTGCTCACCGCTCAACAAGTCATATTCTGCTTGAAAACTAGATTGTGGTGCTTTTTCTAATATCCTTTGTGACCTAGCGTATGCATACTGTAAATAAGGTCCAGTGTCTCCTTCTAGACTCAAAGATTCTTTTGCGTCAAAGGTGATTAGCTTGTCTAAATCTTGTTTTATCAAGTTATATCTAATAGCTGAAACCGCAATTTCTTCTGCAATTTCATTTAATGATTGTAAAGACAAATCAGGATTCCTTTTCTTAGCCTCGTCATAAGCTTTCGCATGTAATAAATCCAAAACATAATCTGCGTTAACGTAAATTCCCTTCCGTCCTGACATATGCATAAATTTTTTATCGCCGATATCAAATCCAAATATCTTTGCTGTTTCAGAGCTTAATGTTACAGCTTCGTATCCTATGTGGTGATATCGCTTATCTTCCTTCAGTATCTGAGACAAGATCTTAGAGATTATCCTCTGTAATCGAGATTGTCTAGCATCAATTACAGTGAGTGCGATATCTGCTGAATTAAACTTCTGATGCCCGCTCTGATCGTGATTAGATTCTATCGTCGTAGCCCAGAGCGAAGAACCATCCCATTGATCAGTGAATTTATAATAAGAAAACGGGTCGTCAACTACTCCTAGTTTCCATGCGGCATATGGAATATCTTTAGCGATATAGGTTGTTGTTCCGTCCGTTCTTATTAGGACCTTGTCATCTTCGTCTTCTAGCTTTAAAACCCAACACCCATCATTTTTGCCTTTATTCTCCAATATCGAAATTCCTCGTTCTCTCAATAGTTCAAAGGATCTAACCCATAATTTTGAATGGATGATCTGTGACTCGAAATTCAACAGATCGTAGCGAGATTTCATTCTCCACGATGTCTTCAACTGATCGAATAAAACCCGCCTAGTAACTCTAGAAGCAAATTTGGCAATATCTGTTGTACCTTCTTCAATCTCCTTTAAGACAAATCTCCTTTTTTCTTCAAGCGAGGGATTTGTTCTATACATTTCATTTACTTTAACATAGACTTCATCACCACAGTATCGATCAAACTTTATAGATTTGTCACTTGGCTCAAGAGGAAATCCTGCAAATGCGAATCCCACAACAATATCTGCAACTTGCAAACCGGAATCATCAATATAATTTAAAACTAGGATCTTATGGTTAGTTGCCTTCATGATTCTGTATATAACGTCACCGACAATCATGTTACGTAGGTGGCCAATATGTAGTGCCTTGTTTGGATTAACACTTGTATGTTCAAGCAAGGCCTGTTTACCCTTTCCAGAATCATAAAAACCATAATTCGGATTTTGAAGCACTTCATCCAAAACAGTTCGAGTCAATTTCTCAGAGTTTGCTTTAAAGTTAATGTAACCCGCTGGATGCGCTTCAACATATTGAATAAGAGATGTTGACTTCTTTTCGCGTAGATACGGTTTCAATTGTTTTTCTACAAGTTCATTAGCAATATCAAATGGGCGTTTTTTGATTTTTTTACTAAGTTGAAAAGCTACGTTACACGTCAAGTCTCCATATTCTGTGCGTGCCGGCTCTGAGATTCCAAAGTCTTGCCCAGGGTATCCCAAATTCTTAAGACTCGACGAGATTGCTTGACGAGTCTCATTCACTAAAGCTCGAAATGTCATTCTTAAACCTTAATCCCAGATAATTGAAGGTAACAAAATCTAAGGCATCTACCAGGCCTATTCCTTCTCTTCCCCTTACTACATGTTTTGCCCTGGATTTGACAAGATCAGACGCATGACATAGTGCAATACTGTATCCACACATATCGAACATAGGAATGTCCGTTTCGCTATCACCTATCGCAACTGTTTGTTCAGCATGTGCTTTTAACATCGTTAACGCCTCTTTCAAACCAGTGGCCTTATCCACTCCTTTTTGATTAATATGAAATGCATATTTGCTGTCGCTAAGGTATAGATCTAAGTTGTGCTCTTTCAATATTTTACGACCCTCTTCTATATCAAAGGTTCTAAACAGTACGACCTCTGTCATGCGTTCAAAAACAGGTTTTATTTTAACTCCGTCAATATTTTTTTTTAATATTTCGTAACCGCTTAGGCATTTTTGTTTGCTTGCAAAAAGTAAATGTTCTTGAGGTGCGATTGTTACTACGCCGCCGTTTTCTCCCACAGCAATCCTTGTCATGCCAGTAAATGTTGCAAGGACATATGCTTCGACTGATGACCGTCCGGTAACATAAATAATGTTATATCCAAGCCTCTCCAGATATCGTAAACTTTCTACAGCTGGTAGGTATAACCTACCTCCGCCATTTTCTGTCAACGTACCATCAATATCTACTGCAAAGCTACTAATTAATCCCACGAGGACGAATAATCGAAGAAGAATTTTGGAATATAAGTGTAATGTAAAAATATGTCTATTTACGATAAGATGAAGATGATGGATAAGAACAGTGTTGTATATATGTCCCTAGGTTTCTGCATCTAATCTAGCTCTTTAAGCCAAGCATGATCTCAAAGAAAAGAATATGGGTTTATTGGACCGCGATGCTTAGAAATACATGTTTGGAAGTTACCTCATTTTCTCTTTGTCTGTTTCCGAAGACATCCTGATACGCCTATCTGTGAGTGGATCTATTGCGTAATTACGATAGTAAATCTCTTCATGATACTCAGCTCGCTTTGTTTTCTAAAGTCATACTATTCAATTGATTCGCATTATCCTGAAATTTACCAGTTCTGAAATATGCTTGATACATTATCGTATCCTCCAAGCTTGTTTCTAATTTATTGCCCATTATTCCAAACTTCTAGATTCTGCAATATGGTGTGTTCGGCTATAATCCTCAGTTGAGACTGTTTTTTATTGTAAATCTTCTTCTTTTTGTGCGTTTATACAATAATCATACAGTATTCTCTGGCAAGGAAATAT
>DATDFS010000148.1:0-6621 GCA_036522495.1 Nitrososphaeraceae archaeon
TATTAGCATCTGAGTCACCGCCTGAGTGTTCGCTGTTGTTATTGTCTTCCATAAGTATTGACGCTTTTGAATTCTACTTAGATTATAGAAATAAGCATATTAATGTTATTAGGCAGATTCTTCACCCCTGTTAAGTTAGCAAACTGATAAGTACGTGCGTCATGCAGATTCATTATAGAAGAGATTCGAAAATTACAGATTTTATGAAGATGAATTGAGATAGAAAAAGAAATTTGTTGTCTGTTGGCATTGGTAATTAATGCAGTAGCATAAATTGGTGCATTGTATTCGCCTACCTCCGATCCAATATAGATCTTAAAGCCTGTTCTAACAGACAGATTCATTAGTATGATTAATCTTTTCAATGTTGTGTATTTAATGATAAATGAACGGATTGTGTTACACCAGAGGAATGTAATGATAAACTCAGCCCCATTTTATTACCCAGTGTAGTATATTTTTTTGCCTCTTCTATAGCAGACCAAAGCCCTTAGGAATGTTGGAATGAGGAGGAGGAGGACGATAAAGAAGTCGAAGGACTATAATTTGCTAAAACTATGAATTCAAAAGGTGAAAATTTCACAGCTGTGAATCATTGTTTATGGTCTTGATATTAAAAGAGCAAAGAATGATAAATATTCTGATTCAAAAGTTCTGTGATGCCATTCTAAGACCACTTCAACTATAAGAAAAGAATCCCAATGATGGCCTTACACTGTTTTCATGGCAGCCAAGTAAAACCAAATGGGTTATATGCATGTGTCCTACATTTTCGTTTGAAAGAAGGACAATATATGCAGTATCAAATCCTAAAGGAACCTATGGCAATACTGGATATTCATTTAGATAATGCTGAAACAATTACTGCAGAAGCAGGTGCGATGGTATACATGCAGGGAGATATTGAAATTAAGACAAAGACTCGAGAAGGAGGAGGATTCCTTAGAAAGTTAAAGGTGAGTGTATTAGGTGGACAATCGTTCTTTGTGAATAATTATGTTGCGAATATGAATGGTTGTTCCATGGGTCTCACAGGTGGACCAATAGGCGATATTGTAAAAATGGAGATTAAACCGGAAGATGGTTTAATAGTTCAGTCTGGTGCTTACATTGCTTCGACTTCTGGTGTAGTATTGGATACTCAATGGCAAGGTTTCACCAAAGGTCTATTTGGCAGTGAGTTATTTATGCTAAAGGCTAATGGTACAGGAGATCTATTTCTTAATACGTTTGGAGCAATTATACAAAAAGATTTACAGAAAGATGAAAGAATGATTATTGATAACCACCACATTGTGGCTTTGAGTGAAAATTCAAACTACGCCGTAAAAAAGTTTGGAGGATTAAAAAGCACGCTTCTTGGTGGAGAAGGGTTAGTCACCGAAATAATAGGCCCGGGGTCAGTTTATTTTCAAACTAAGAATATTAATGACTTTGTAGAATATCTGGGAATAAAAGAGATGATACAGAAAGCAAGTTCCTCATCGGACAGTAGAAGCAGTGGAATATCTCTTGGAGGATTTAAAATTGGCACGTAAAGCTCTTAACACCGTAATCCTTCAGGCTAGGCTATCTGCTAAGATAGTATACAGGGAACCGCCTCGCTCTTTGCTTTAGTCGTCGCATTAATCCTAACTAAGAACCTGGCAATGTATGAAGAATCTGCTACATCAGATAAGTCAGCAGAATAACGAAGCCGTGATAAAGCATAGATAAAGGACAGCCTAATGACAAACCCACAGCCACCCGTGTATGACACACCGGATCCAGGTTCCTAGAAACACAAGTCGAACAATTGGACCCACTGATATAGCACAAGGAGAAGACCCGAAAATACAGTTAGCAAATATTGGTAATGATACTGTGTATGCAATTAATGCCACGGCTCTGTTAAGAGTTGTGTAATCTATACCTACCCCAGTCTGTAAAATATGGATTATCCTTCTGTTATGTGTAATGTTATAATTATCAGTCCGATCTTGTACTGCTCTTGCAATCTCTTATTCACCCCTAAACGTACTGTTGTTGTTGTTGATAGCTTTTCTTTGAAGCCTCATCCATCTTACTTATGTTAGATTTAGCTCAGGTGATTTGGTTGGTAAGAATACGTATGTTATTCTATCATGATATCTAGATAATACTCCTGAAGAGCAGTCAGATTTTGTAGTAGACAGATACTCGAATTCTTTAGAAACACTACAAAGTACTAGAGATAGTAGTAGGATATTATTATGTGCTTACTTAGATGCTTACTTAGATTTGTGCCACACCCCCATCGACGAACAGTTCTATACCGGTGACATAACTGCTGTCATCCGAAGCGAGGAACGAGGCGGCTTTCGCGACTTCATCAGGACTTCCCATCCTCCCCAAAGGTACGGTAGATACAAAGCTCGTCTTGAACTGCTCAATCTGTTCCTGACTTTGCGCCAAGCCATTGAGGCCCGGTGTGTCGATCATACCAGGACTGATGGCGTTGACACGAATCTTGCGGTGTCTCAGCTCTACAGTCCACGTGCGGGCGAATGACCGTATGGCGGCTTTGGTTGCGTTGTAGACACTTGACGCCTCGACTCCTTTGGACGCAGCGATCGAAGCATTCAAAATGATCGAACCGCCGTCCTGAAATATCGGAAGCGCTTTTTGCACAGTGAACACAAGCCCTTTCACATTGATCCCAAACATTTTATCAAAGTGCGCTTCAGTAATTGCCCCCAATGGAATTAATTCGCCAACGCCGGCGTTTGCGAACAGAATGTCGATGCGGCCCTTCTGCTCCTTTGCAGTGGTATACAACCGATCAAGATCTGCTAGATTTGAGACGTCACCCTGAACCCCACTGACGTTGTCTTTGCCGATCTGCTTGACTGCTGCATCAAGTTCGCTTTGGCGGCGACCGGTGATGAAAACATACGCACCATCTGAGACGAACCGCTGTGCCGCAGCAAGACCAATGCCGCTATTTCCGCCAGTGATGACTGCAACTTTTCCTTCAAGCTTACCCATGTATTTCTCCTCGGTTGTCATTTTGATATCTTATCATATGTAACTATAATAAGGTAATTATATATAAGTATGAAAGTTACCTATTGGATAGCATTTCTCAGTATCTCTGTTTTTACTAACTATATAAAGGAACTATATAAGTTACAAATGAAGTGAGCGATGAAGACTGGAAAAACCTTTTGCATAGATTAAAACAGAAACAGAAATAATAATCCGATAAAATATACTTATCCTATCTTAGCAGTTGAGCAAAAACCCAAACTAAAGAGGGAGATTCTTCTCATAATTGGGCATGATTTTGTTGCATAGGTAACGCAATCATACGCCTCCGATCATCCCGATGAGGTTAGACGTTTGGTTATCCTTGATATTACTATATAAAATAGCCCGCGGGGAATGTATTATAGGCTTATGGTGGACTCTTTCATATGATGTGGGATATTCCGGGAATGCTTGTTGACGGACGGACATGAAAGAGAATATCTTACTTGGTTCTATAGGTAAGCATGTAATCCTACTGCAATCAGGAAAGATGATATTTACGAACATGTTAATTACTATTCTGTTCCTGGTGGAATGCGCACCGGATTTGAATGCTATAGATGCTTTATTTAATTGAAAATGCTTTACGACAGATGCTTCTTGTTGTAACGCATTCCACTGGCAAAACAGGTGCTAATAAAGTAAAGTACTATTGAAAGTAACAATAAAAATAACTGTCAGTAACTTTACTGTATATGTCCTCCTCTCCATATGATAGGATATCTATGCTCTCCACACATGCGTATATCAATCTCGAAACGTACAGACGAAACGGACAGGCAGTGGCAACACCAGTATGGTTCACAATTGACGGCGATAAGATGATTTATGTCGTGACTAGAACTGAGACCGGCAAGGTAAAGCGTTTACGATATAACTCAAAGGTACGGGTCGTACCATGTGGTATGAGAGGACAGCCCAAAGGTGAATGGCTTAATGGATTAGCAACTTTTGCGACTCCAGAACAACTGGAGCATGCATTAAAACAAAGAAGCAAAAAGTATGGATTCAAGGCAAGGCTATCTAGCTTGTTTTCTCGTACTAAAGGCAACTTAATTGGAATCATAATTTCCCTTGACTAAACCTTTACATTGACGAACAACCTATTTTTATACTTTAGATGATTTATGATACTAAGGCAATTTGTTTATACAGATAAGGTTTTATTGTCTTGTCCTTGATTTTGCATGCTGTAAAGTGCCATGCTGCTTCAAGGGCCAGAAATGTGGTCACAAATCCGATTGCCAGTCAATGGTAATATCCTTCACATTGTGCTTCTCCATATAACAAAGAATTTAATGAAGATTTTTAAAATATCATAGAAATGAATAGTAAAAAGGACATTGAAAAGGCAGTTAAGAGACTTGTTGTAGATAATGGATGGGATAAAGCCCGCGCATTATCATTCCTGCATAGCAAATACCAAAGTGAAAATCGTATAGAAGAGACTGCAATCGTTGACAAACTTATACATAAAGAGGAGTCTGAGGCACAACGCGAATATGATGAATCGTAATAATAGAATAAAAAGTTGGATTAAAACTGAATCTGTGTATCACTACGTAATTGCCCAGATATCTCTAACCTGAAATGACTACATATCATCGCGAACTGTCGTACTGTTCACACTAGTATATCTGCAGACTGCTAACAGTCATCTACAAATTTATGCAAGAAGCAATTTGAATAGACTTTTATATGTCCAATAACGAATAATAAAACAATAGTAGCTTCGATTACATAAAAAACACCTGTATGATTTGATTTAGCTGCTACTCATCTTAGTTATTATCTGGTAATAGTAGGATCGTAATAGGCATGTCGCATATCCTGTTGTCTTTCTTTCTATCCTGCTAACAGTTTTTTTCAAATCCACCACAATTTCAGGCATCTCCGATATTTGCGAGCGTAACCTATGCCAGTTTTGCCAATTCCCTATATCATTTACTAGTAGAGATGTAGACGGGTTCGTTGCTTCATTGTCTGGCTTTTATCCTTTTTATTTATATATAGACGAAGTAAACAAGTGGAATACAAGATGAAGACGACGGCTACGGCGACACCCCCATCTATTAAATATCCTCCAGGACCCCACTCAATTTTGCCTAACAAACTATTACGTGAATTTATACATAACCCTGTCAAAACCGTGATTGATATTGCACATACTTATGGCGATATTGCTCATTTTAAGTTTGGGAGACAGCATGTCTATCTGATTAACAATCCACGTTATATAGAGGACATATTAATCAGAAACTACAAGAATTTTATAAAAAGCAGGGGTCTACAAGTTTCCAAGCGCCTATTAGGAGAAGGGTTAGTGACTAGTGAAGGAGAATACCATGATCGCCAAAGACGTATAATACAACCTGCATTTCATCCCAATCTTATAAAGAAATATGGAGACATAATGACAACTTATGCTGTAAATATGTGTCAGCAATGGGAGGATGGAATTTCATTAGACATACATAAGGAGATGATACATGTAACGTCAGAAATCATTAGTAAGGCTGTCTTAGGTTCAGACATTAAATCAGAACAAGGTGACCAAGTCGGTGATGCTCTCCTGACTTGCGCTGAATACTTTAATCGTCTCCTAATGCCATTTGGTGAGCTAGTTGAAAAAATACCTATACTGCGCGTTAATAAGGGCTTTCAACAAGCAAAAAGGAAATTAGATTCTATAGTATATAGTATGATTAAAGAACACCGAGATAATGAGAACAAAGGTATACGCAAAGAAGGAGACTTACTATATACTCTCTTACAAGCCCAAGATGCAGAAGCCGGAATTGGACGGATGACTGACTCACAATTAAGAGATGAAGTAATGACAATTTTTCTTGCAGGCCATGAAACAACGGCCAATGCACTTACATGGACATTTTATCTGTTATCACAACATCCAAAAGTAGAAGCTCGTCTCTATGAGGAAATCTGTTCTGTATTTGGTAACGTTAAAGAGAGCAACGATAGTGGTAACATCACAGGTAAAAAAAGACTTCCAACCGCTCAAGATGTTCCAAAATTAGAATACACTGAAAAGGTCTTTAGGGAATCCATGCGCCTTTATCCACCAGCATGGACGATAGGACGCCAAGCTGTAAATGATTACAAGATTGACAAATATGTGATACCTGCTGGCTCAATCGTTTTAATGAGTCAATATGTAATGCACCGTAATCCACAGTACTTTCCTGACCCTGACCTTTTTTATCCGGAGCGTTGGACAAAAGAAGTAAAGTCTGAGCTTCCTAGATTCAGCTATTTCCCATTTGGAGGAGGCATCAGAGGCTGTATAGGCGAGCCATTTGCATGGATGGAAGGAATACTACTAATAGCTACTATCTGTCAACAGTGGAAGATGCATCATGATATAGATCATAAAGTTGAATTAAAACCACTTATTACGTTGCGCCCTAAATACGGCATGCGTATGAGGCTAGAACGTAGAAAATAACTAACTAACTACAGAAACCCCAAGACAGTTAGTAACTGAGGCTGGGAGATAAATCCCTGTCCGTACTTTTGCCAATTTCAAATTATTCCCCAAAATGACAAGAACTC
>DATDFS010000149.1:0-6174 GCA_036522495.1 Nitrososphaeraceae archaeon
TCGGTGACCGGCTATATATTGCAATCGTTGCCTTTTTTATCGGCGCCATTTGTCTTCGGCGGAGTGATTAAAATTGTGTACGATGTAATCTTGTACTTTAACTTCAGAAATATGAAACCACCAGATGAAAAGAAACAATAAATACGAACTGGTTTGCATGATGATGAGGATAATCCTACTCCATCTCCAATAACATATTATTTTATATTATACTACTACGTCTCAGATTTCTCCGGTTGTTTTTTGATGACCATAAGTTCCATTTCATGATGGGGGTTGAATCTCTCTTACACTTAGGCCTCTGACATCCATATCATCTATGTTATCCCACCTGAATATCGCTATCGGACCACCCCATGTGATTATAGCATGGTCTGTACCACCACAATCTGGATGTCCACCACCCCAATTTCCATCATCTACAAATGTAAGGACTCTATGCCAGTTGTTTCCAGATGGATTGTTATTATTATTGCTATTATCTGAAGTACCATCATCAACCCATTGTTCTAATTTTACTGAACCATCAGGTAAATTATAGAATACAGCTTTGATTCCTATCCATCTTCCCTGCAGTGAACTTGCTGTTAGAGTAAGCAGTTTCTCCGGGTCTCCATTGGTATAACCTACGGTATGTTGCAAATCCTTCTCGAACTTGACTCTTCCTGTGACGTAGGTGTTCGAATGATATGTTGTAGCTTCACATTGTTCTGGCAAGCCATTTATCTTTGTTAAATCATTCGTGTTTCTTCCACCACGAGCAACAAGCTCTATATGAGCTGCACCATTTTGTGTTGAATCAGTGAAACTATTAACTTTAAAATATCCTGTCATTTCGAGATTCTTCCAATCGTTAGGTGATTGCATATATCCTTTCGCAGCCAAGTCGTGTTGATTGAGAGTAGTAATTAATTCTGGATGATAACCTGATGAAGTAAGTACGCCATACCTTACTTCAGTGCTTTGTACTTTCCAGCTGCCATCATCATTTTTCTGCACGAAAGTAGTCGATGGTCCCCCTCCTTCTCCTGTTCTTGGGTCATTATTTGGGTCATCTATATTAAAATACCATTGTTCTCCACCAGGCTTCGTTGGATAGATTTTTCTTATGTCGAATTTGTCTATCCCTGCCATAGTGGTAGTAGTTGGAAGAGTTGGACGATGAAAAGATAATAATAAATAATAATACATTGGAATGATTATAGCTATAGCAACGAACATAATAATAATACCAATTAATGAGAGTCTGCTTTTCAAATTACGTCAATAAATCGCAAGGTTGCTATAGCCCGTTGCATTACCAAGAGGATTCCATTTCATAAAGAATTCACCGTCTCCTGTAAACTTTTGAACGCGATTGTCATTGCCAAAAAAACCAGACGAATTAAGAAGGAAGAATCTTTATTGCATAAACTGGATGCAACTCTGTAATCCCACCTGGTACTTCGGGAAACTCTACTAGATATCTACCACTGACCATTACATGCTGTCCTTTTTTCGGCAGGACTGGTTTGAAGTCAGGGCCGTTATACCCGTCACATGCTCCTACATTTTGTTTACTTGTACTTGTAACTGGTCCCTGACATACGGTTTCCATATGCATTGCAGGACCGCCACGATATTTATTCAAAAACACTTGAGAGTAACTGCCAGGTGCTAACATATTTTTGTATTGAGGATCTAGACGGACGTTGAAATTGGCATCTCCATCTTCATTAAAATAGTTAGTCCATAGAACCGTGCCTGTTACTGTAATGCATTGTTTTACTATTGTAAACCTAGATTCTTTCTCTATTTTGATAAATCTGTCTAGTTGTGGTAAGCATATACCCCCATTAGCATTTGCATGAGTAGCAGCTAACGACAACCTTTTGGTAATGATATTGATTGTGGCGGGATTAGGAATAGCAAAATCAGTCGTAGCTGCAGTTCCTCCGCTTCCCACCAATCCGTCAGATGATTGTACGTTAGGCAAATATGGAATCTGGCTATAAGCTGCACTCGGCAGTAGAAAACTCGCTAGAGTAATCACAAGCATAATAGCAGCAATAGTAGTACTTGTATGTCTGGATCTATTTATGTTCTCTTTCTGAAAGCAAATTGTTATATGTCTATCACTGATTATTATTATCCTCACTTCTGACACAGAAAAGACAGATGATTTAATTAAATCATTGCTTAACGTTGTTAACTAACGTAGTTGATTGACTTGAATATCGCTATGGCAGTAGAGCAACTTATCTAGATGAAAATAAAGTAGAATGCTTTATTTGACAAATAGTAATTGCAATTGTTTGCTGTATGGGTTATTCGCATTGTGTCAACAGCCCTATAGTGAATCTCGTTTATACCAGGAACAAGGTACATTGTACAACCCATAGGGATCACAATGAATACTAAAAGGCTTGAATCAACCAAGAAATACAGCCTCCACTAAGGAATAATGTTAGTGTATTTATGTGCTGTTTAGGGGCTTTACCTAAATCAAAACACAAAATCCCATACACTAGTCTTGATACTGTTGCAAAATTTGGAAGCACTGAGTAAGCAAATCGAACACTATGGATCTATGGTATAAGAAGTTATAGACTTATGATAGAGCTTTTGCTTAACAACATAATGGCTTTTCAAAAATAAAAATATATGAATTTGTGAAAACTTACGACAAACTCCCGGGAAGAGATCCCGATAATGAAAAAATAACACATTATAGATGGTAGTTTGTTCTTGAAAGAATTAAGAAATTCCACTGGATAAATATAACTCTAATTTATTGTAATAACGCGTCTTCATCCTCCACAGTACCAGCGTTGATATGACAAATTCTTCAAGTACATATTTAGGCATAGTGGTGGGTGCCACAATTGGAGCTGTAATAACTTGGTGGGTGTATAATTGACAAAATAGGATATCTCAAGCAAGATCATGTTTTACAACGTGTAAACGAACTTGAGAAAAAGAATACACACTTTTTAATGTACCTAGAGACATTTGCAAAACATGATGATGAACTTTTGAATAAAATAATTTGCTAAATGAGAATATGCTTGAACTGCAAGTGCGGTTTAGCGATGAATGACGGTTCTGCATTTTGTGCTAGTTGCGGAATCAGATTTGAAGGAGGTACATAGCGATTTCATGTTGATCCACAACTTTCCAAAGAACCTGAATTACCACCTGGAATAATTACTACAACTGATGCCTCTGATTTTCTCTGCTATCGTCTTGTTATCTGTATTATCATCTGGTTTGAGTTCAGAATAGAGCAGTATATGTACTAATTTTCCTGATGCAAATTTTTCTTTTAAAGCAGCAGTTAAATCACATCTTACATTTGTAAGATTAATAGATTAGTCGGAGTTGAAGGCGCTTTATTCAACACCGCCATGCATACTACTAAGCACTTTCTATATCCTACTTTAACCCTTATCCTTTTTTTACCCTTAGTAACCAACTGGACAAATAATCACCTTGCACTTGTGTCAATATGGCCTAATGCGTAACCTATGAACATTGAACAGTAGTTGCCAAGCCCATTACCGCTGTCTAATATATTATTGGGAAGGTCAAACTAGATGCGGATGTGATTATTAACTTCCGGGTCAGGTGAGGAGACCTCTCGGTTAGTGTTAATCAGATGGTGTGTCGCCGCGTGCCCCCGTCTCCGCCTGATTTAAATTATTTCGGTGTCTGTGACACTATAGCATCTGCCTCCATCTCCACCAAGATTTCTGGATTGATAAGCCGACTTACTTCTACCAAGGTAGTGGCTGGACGAATTTGGTTGAAGTATTCTGCATGCGCTTGTCCTACTTTTTCCCAATTGTTGATATCAGTCACATATATCCTAGTGCGAACAACATCTCTTAGAATAGCAGCACTTACTGCCTGCAACGCTATTTCAATATTTTTGATAATTTGAATAGTCTGTATATATGGATTGCCTATTCCTACGATTGCACCTTCTCTGTTGGTAGCCGTCGTGCCAGAAACATACACAGAATCTCCAAGTCTTACAGCTCGTGAATAGCCAACTATGAATTCCCAACGTGTTCCAGATGAATAATTTTTTCTGTCCACTGTGTTTGTTCCTACCATCAAATGTCTAAATAGGTTGGATTCATGTTGAATATTACATTATGGCTATGAAGCTGTAAAACATAAAAGAACGATGAGGGAGAACAAGATATGTCAACCAGTAATCGAAAACACACGATTTTGATATTGATGGGTATTACGCTAATTGTTGTTGGATATTATTTTGTTCATTCTGTCTATCCTCAGATCTCCATCGTAGGTGGAGGAGTAGGAGCACTAATGGTTGTCAACAATCCTAATCTTAAGGTAGAGACGGGTCTTCAAAGGATAAAGACCTCCTACTAGCATGGCATTTCTCGGCCCAAATGATATTTTGGTTTTAGAGAAAGATGACGTACAGTACAGAGGATTGTCAATGGTACGCTGTTACCACAGCCTCTGCTTCAAGTTCCTGTTACTACAGAAAGCGAAAGAGGTATGTTAGGAATAGCTGTTGCAAAACATAAGAATGGTCCTGCATATGTTTTCCTATACTACACAGAGTCTGGTGGAGGAAAAGCTGGTGATGACTCTACTTCACAGATAGACCCAGCAGGTAATCGCCTTTATAGATATGAATTGGTAAATAATCGACTAGTAAATCCTAAACTTTTACTAAGCCTTCCAGCTACTCCTGGACCTAATCATGATGGAGGTACAGTTGTAATTGGTCCTGATAACAATGTATACGTTGTTATTGGTGATCTTATCTCATAGGACTCAAACCCAAAATATAGTGGATGGACCGCCAAGTGATGGTACTGGTGGAATAATTAGAATCACACAAGATGGTCGAACAGTCGCAGATAATCCTCTCGGAAGTGCCTACCCTCAAAACTTGTACTATGCTTATGGTATACGCAACAGTTTTGGTATGGACTTTGATTATTTAACAGGAAGATTATGGGATACAGAAAATGGCCCAAATTATGGTGATGAAATTAATCTTGTTGAGCCTGGATTCAACAGTGGATGGGCACAGGTACAGGGCTTATGGACTCCAAATGGAGATATAGGAGACGAGAATGCAGGACCAATCAATATTCATCCATCTAACTTGGTGGACTTTGGAGAAAAAGGAAAATACAGATCACCTGAATTTACATGGTATCAGGTGGTTGCTCCAACTGCGATCAAATTCCTTAATTCCAATAAGTTAGGTAAACAATATGAAAATGATATGTTTGTTGGAGACTATCTCTATGGCAATCTTTACCACTTTAAGCTGAACCAAAATAGGACAGGATTATTACTCCTTGAAGGACCACTAGCCAGTAAGGTTGAAAATACTCTATAGGATCTTGACCAGGTAATCTTTGTAAAAGGGTTTGGTGCCATTACAGACATACAAGTTGTACCTGATGATGGATATCTCTATGTTCTTACACTGGCAGGTTCAATATATGGAATAATTCCTGCCAGCGCTTCTCCTCCTTCTCCTCCCTAGGCAAGTAAGAAATTAGATCGTTAGCGGTTGGCTATGTAGGGACATCATTTATACAGAAAATTGAAAAAAGATTATCTATTAAAATAGTATTGTTGTTAATGTAAAAACATTTTTCTTGGTAGTAGTTGTTGTAAGCATGTGGCGTAGCGTAACATAAATCCCTACAATCATTCTAAACTCGTTCCCATCTTCTCCTACAAATGTCATTGCCCAAATTAATAAATCCTTTAATAAATCAAAAATTATTGCCATGTGGTAGGTCTATTGGAAGTCGATATTAGTCAAAACCCATTTGGATAAGAAAAAATAGGTTACTGGATAGGTAGTTTTCGCTACCTATGTGGATAAACTGCAGCAATTCTTATAAATAAAAGCGCCAACCATCATTTTGATAAAAATGTCAAAGATGCAGAAGAAAAATTTAGGTTCGCCGGATGAAACACGATCATTTGATAAAGGAAAGATTGAACTGGCAAACTTTGCCGATATCACCATTGGGCGAGCAATCCTCGAACCAGGATGGAGTTGGGAGAAATGCGTCAAACCACTGGTCAAAACCGATAGCTGCCAAGCGCCACACACCCAGTATATGGTCTCTGGAAGAATGAAGGTTGTAATGGACGACGGAACAGAGGATGAGTTTGGCCCTG
>DATDFS010000150.1:0-13571 GCA_036522495.1 Nitrososphaeraceae archaeon
AATGACTACTAATACTACAACAGTAGTAGTAATAGTGCCTCGGAATGCTCTAATGCTCACACACTAAGATATTTCTTCATATCAAATTAGTATATAAATAGCTGTCCTTTTACCAGTCGTTGGTAGATATGCATGAAGAAGCTAATGCTGGTACAAAATTATTTAGCTGTTTGACATTATGCGATATTGCTATTTTGTCTGTACTATTGATATTCTTTTCCTCTTTGCCGTCGTTTATTCCGAGTACAATGTTGTATATTCCTATCTATCAGGAGGCCATAGCACAAGCTCCGACAACAGCAGGCTCTTCTTCATGTATTAATTATGACCCATCAGCGAGACTAATTACTGTAACTTGTACTTCTGCAAGTCTCACAGATGTATACAAGAGTCTAAACGATCCAAATATTCTAGGCATTGAACGACAAAGAGAGTCCTCATCTTCTAGCGGTAATCTCTGGTTATTAAACGCGAATTTGAAAATTTCTCAGGGAGCAACTTTTTACATTAATCCGACAGATACCGCATGGCTCAAGATAATCTCAGATGGGAAGTCTGCCTATAAAGTAGACGTACGTGGCAGCCTAAAGGTTGATTCAGTGAAGATAACTTCATGGGACCCAGAAACGAATTATTATGCAGTAACTAATGGAACAAGAATACCCAATGGTAGTGGTGGATATGAAGTCCATGTGGGCGCATCCAGACCATTTATAAGAATTGAGAAAGATGCAACAGGCACTACAGATATCACCAATTCAGAGATAGCATACCTTGGCTATGAAGGAGGAGTTGGTGTAGCAGTTACTGGTCTTTACTATCTGGGAGGTGATGGCAGCGTATTAAGACATAATAATCTACACGATCTCTATTTTGGTTTCTATTCTAGGGGTGTCGGAGGTATGATTATTGAAAACAATCATATCTATAACAACTCGAGATACGGTCTCGATCCGCACACCGGAACTCATGATATGATAATTCGCAGTAACGTAGTTAATGACAATGGCTGGATAGGCATAATTTGCTCATTAGATTGCCATAACATAACTATAGAGAACAACGAAGTATACAATAACAAAGAGTCAGGGATTATGTTTAGCAGGAATATGTATAATTCTATTGCCAGAAATAACTATGTGCATAATGAAGGCATAGCCATATCTGTCTCACAATCGCATAACAATGAGATATATAATAACACGGTTTCAGACAGTTCTAATGCCATTTATCTAATAAATAGTTCTTCTAACAATATTATACACCACAATACTGTAATAAACTCCCCACAGGGCATAAGTGCCTTTGGCGCAGGACCTGGAAATACATTTTACTTGAATTCAGTCAATGGTATTGTGGATTCAAAGGCGAACTAGTCAATTGATGTTAAGTCAACTGGTAATGGTGGGTTTGACTGGTCGGTTACTTGCAATAGCGTTCGGTTAATGCTCGTCCAACCATGTGGGCTGACTTGATTATCGATATCAAAAGAAATTCAACATCAATTTTAGCGCATATTACTCCCCTATTCTGAACCCAAACTAAAATATCCTGGTAACAGATGGAAACAGATGATAGCAGAGGATAAGGAGCACAATGAACGGAACGCAAGGATTTTGCATTAGTAGGTATCATTTGCTTTTATTCTCTTTATTACCTATCTTCAGTACTCAAAATACAGGCTAGAGCCCCAAAATTACGTCAAATTTGATCACACTCCTCTGAGCCCGCATTATATACGGGTTCATATACCTCGGCATTCTAGGATAAACATTACAAAAGTCAAAACCAGGAGTCACACAAAAATGCCAATAAAGCTATCTACCACAGTACAAAAGATTGTCTCTACAAGATAAGGCTAATTCTCTGCTTTTTACCGAGTTCTATGAATATATGAAGGCAAATAATGTTTCGGAAAGTCGTCAAAACAACAACTTGAAAGTGATGATAGCATTTGCCAAGCATTTAGGACCAATACCTAATAGATATCATGACAAGCGAATCAGTTACAAATTTTTTAAATTCAAAGCTTAAAAGCATCGAAGATAATCCCGATAGAAATTGTCTAACTACTTGGAATGATTATCTTGGACGGTTAAAGTATTTCTTCCGATGGTTTCATAATTGCAGAACCGATAGTAATAACGACAATAACAATTTCGCCGCAATTGTCAATCAGCATGGGAAACTCCTGCCTTTGTCAAAATTAAAGAGAGGAAAACCAAACGTCTAAGTCCATATTCTGAGATAGAGTTATAGGACAGAGATGAAATTGCGTCTATAGTCAAGTACGAGCCATATAAGCGCAACAAAGCTGCTTTAACCTTACTTTGGGACCTAGATGCAAGAAATCACGAGGTAACTATGCTTAAAATCAAACATATACGTTTTAGGGAGAAATATCGAGAAGGTAAGATCCCACATGAAATAAAGACAGGTTCTGGCCCTATTCTTCTAACATGTTCTTTTCCTTATGTTAGAGACTGGCTTAATGAGTATCCATTCAAAAATGAGCCTAATGCGAGGTTAATTTGCAACCTTCACAATGGAGCACCAGTAAAATCTGATGTCTTGGGGAAGGAAATTTACAATAGATGGCATAGCAGAAACCGATGAGTTATTCGGGACCAGACTCATTGAATTTCCCAAACTTGATCAGGTGCTGATTTGCAATTATTAATGCCCGATAGTTAACATCTAATATCTTATTAGCCTAAATCTAGACTCCAGTAGCGATTTTTATACGGCAAAGAATCTTTATAAACACAGTAAAATGAGTCTCTTCTATCATAGTGTCATTGCCTATTGACGACTTTTCTAAATTCCAAACTGACAGAATAAGCTTCAAACTTTATTCCTGCAAACTACATTTGAAGAACTTAAAAGATTTTGAATTGAAATATAAGGATCTTACTTCAAGCGACGTTCGAACAAGTATAGAAATAGAAATAGAGTCATTTATTTCCCAAATGATTGGAACAGTTGACTCACTTCTGTTTAAAATAAACAATACATTTCGATTGAGTATTCCAGCTGGTAGCATTGAAATAGACAAAGTCCAAAGTGCATTGTCGGCTGAAACGAAGAGTTTTGATCTGTTGAATGATTTGAATGAGGCAAACCAAGAGGGTAACTGGTACTGGACTATAAAGCAACTAAGAAATTATTCATTAGATAATTCCTTGATTTCACAAGATGCTTTTGAATTGCTTGCAAATTACACAAAAACCAATATGAAATTAATTCCATATTTTGAGCAATCTCTAAATCATCTTGAGAAATTAATTGAAAACATTAGGATAAGAGAACCTATGTTACAATAAAGTGTCGTATGTTGTTAATTGTAGACAATCAATTTTATACTAAAATAGATACGAATCAAATTACGATAATTTCCAGTTCATCTTATGCATCCTTTACGGAGAGTTCAAGCAAGGTATCTTCATAAATCAATAGCCAGTCTCTGAGTCCGACAACAGGAAGTTTCCTAGCAAAAATCTTACCATTATCTTGTAGTAGCCTTGTTACCAAATATGCATACAATGGAGGAGCTTTCTTTTTTTCTTCATTCATTTTGAAAAAAACTCTCCTGAAGTTCTATTCCAGGTCCACCTCCTTGTATGTTGATAGTTACATTCTCTCCATATCTATTTTGAACTTTAGCTGTAGCATAACGGCTACCAATTTCAAATTGTTCAATATTTAACATTACGTGGGATACTACTGGCGACTCATCTGGAAGTTGATTATATACTCCTTAAGTCATACTGTTTTTTTTGGCTATAACTTGTGTGTTATTTATATTGATTTTACCATAGTTACTTGTTGTCATCGATTTTACTAGGACTAAATGCTAAAAAATGACGACTTGTTATGTTGGCAGCAAATTCATTTGACCACCTTAAAAAAGGGGTGTTTGCTAAAATGAGGTGTTAATTATTAGATAGCTATTATAAATTGTAATAACAACCGATGCGGCAGACCTGCCGCATGGCACTTTATATGTTAGTGCCAGAACTGTAGCGTCGTTACGCTGGATTTGGAACTTCTGTATTGATTAATCTATGACGGTATCCTTCCATGCCGATATATGGTATGAATTATGTACGCTACTAAAACGGTATGAAAGGTTTCGCAATATTGACTTCTACTAATGTTAAGGCTGCCTCAAATCCTGTCCTACTTGAGCTTCCAATAATTATTCTGATTCTGCTGTCTACCATAGTTTCCCAACCAAATCCAGATAAGGACACAGAGAAGACACTTCCAGAGCGCCAATAGGGAGTTGATGGATCTTCAATACGACATGGAATGTTGTTTGTAACGACAGATACTCCATCTTCTGTGGGAACAAAAATGAGGGTGGAGATGTCATAGCATATGATTTGCCACCATCAGCAGTAGAAAATCACACTCAGAGTACTGCTAACATAACCAAATAATAACAAGATACAAAATACACCTATAGGTTAGCGAACTACTAATAGTGGTGGAGTTTTTGCCTTTGGTAGTTCTCCTCGTCGTTTATTTTTATCTGAAGGAATAAAACGGTGAATGCTAAATTGCATGACAAAATACATAATAAAACATGTGATATGGAGGTAACAATATAAAATGCGGTTTTAATATATATACGAATTAGATTGAGTGAAGTTCTAAAGAAATTTGACGAACTTGAAAATGCGATGAGGACACATCTAGGAAAGGTTGATCCACTCTTAATTGTTGATCTGATATTGCGTCAAAAGAAAGAGGAGAAGAACCCAATATATACACTTGAGGTTTTCGTAAAGCCAAATCCTAACACTGAGGAGATCAAAAATAGGATAATCAATGAAACAGGTATGGTGCCTGCATTCTATGACGGCGGAACCCATGTTGTAGTAGCACACAGAATTAATTTTGATATGCTAAAGATGATAAATGATATTGATGATGTTGAAAGAATAAGAGGAACTTATGCTGGTGGTGGCATGGCATCGATAGGACCTGTTTACGATTAGATGCCCTCTGCTCGCATTATATGACATCGCAATGATATTATAAAATTAATCATCTCACATTAAAAAGCGAGGTCGCATGCAACGAAAAGGCTCATGTGATATCCTACATTTTTATGTGTTATATTTACATCTTCCTTCATAAGATACAGGAATCGTTAACTACTTTCAAGTAGTCCATGATGAAATATGAGCGCTGATCAGAAAAACATGGAATTAATGAAAACACTTGATGATGCATGGAAACACAAGGATGGGATACATTCGAAGAACGTCATGATGATAATGTAGCTGTATTCTGGCTAGGTCAGCTTGAGCCGACAAAGGGTCTGCATAACCATCGTGAAGAATCTGTTGGATTTTTTAGGACATTTCCTGACAATTATCTTGTAAACAATCCATACAAGTTACTTTTTTAAGGACAACTATGCTTGCTGAATAGTCGATTTCACAGGTACTTTTAAAGGTCCAATGAAGGGTCTTAATGGAAAAATAATTTACCTCACTAACAAGAAATTTCATATATAGTTTCGTACTGTTGTCCACTGGAAGAGCGGAAAAATACTAGAAGAGAGGTTGTTCTATGACTTTGGGGATGTTGATCCAGATTGGTGTGATGCCTACTAAATAAATGACAACGCAGAGTCATAATATTAACATTATCCTATTATCTTATTTGTAAATTAGTAGAAACAGAAACTTTAAAGCTAGCCTATCATTATTGAAACTTGTAAAATCCATTTTTAGTACCGATATCGTCACTAATCCCGCTGCGTCAGCATTGATATCACTCCTTTATTAGGGTTCTGTAAAATTAGTGTTTGATATAATGCTGTGACAGGTCGTTTGATCACGTGCACCACTGTCCATTTAACGCGTGTCCAAGATGGATGGCTAGGAAAGAGTTTTGGTAACTTTGCGAGAGATGGAATCAGCTTTCAATAATACAACATGGGTGCTGTTCCATCTTGACGAGTTCCTAACCACAGTTTCGATCTATCATTGTCTATTGAACTTCATTTTGTGAGGGAATAGCATGAAGTCCACATAATCCGCCGGTTCCTCTACCAGTCGTCATCTTATCCAACTTGATAATGGCTTTGCGCATAAGCCGGCGATGTTCCTATGCCGCGACTATTGATGTAAACAGTACTGTGGTTCCTACTATTGTTGGTATTTTATTTTCCATTTCCTTTTACCATGATATATATTGCAATATATCGTGAACCAAGCAAAATAAAGGCATTAAAACACAAATTTCTGTATTATATTTTCTCAATACAAGAGAAAAGATGTGGGTTTTGTAAATAAGCGTTCACACCATGTCTTCGTTAATCTGCTCATGATCCTCTTCAATCCAGAGTTAACAGATTAAGGATCACACATTCATTATAAGCAGCAAATCAGAGAACTAAGAAATTGATTTTACTAGAGTAGATAACTAGCTCTGTCTACTGCAGATTGTGCTTAGAAGCAATCATGGTCTAAAGAGACAACAAGTACAGCAGTACAAGAACCAGATACATACAGACAAAGCAATAAAAAAAATCTTAATAATAAGCCCGGAGGATGATGTTAATTTAGCATTTAAGACTGCTTTAGAACAGGTAGAAGGTGATCCTACTAGTAGTAGTGGTAGTGGTAATTATAATTTCAAGGTTGACTGTTTTAACAATCCCCTTTTAGCATTAAAAAATTTCAAAAGTGGTCTTTATGACTTGCTTATTGTCGATGTTATAATGCCTCAAATAAATGGTTTTGATTTAGCTGAAGAAATTAAAAAGATAGATCAAAACGTAAGGCTTTGTTTCCTAATAGCTGACGAAGTTCCAGGAAAACTTCGAGCTAATCAATTTAGAGTACAAGGAGAAGGAGAAGGATATGAAGACAAGTTTATCCAAATACCTTTTGAAAATAGTGATCTCATAAGACATGTAGGTGTTGTAATAGATTCATGAATATTCTCTACCATCACCTATTTTGACAACTGTATATGTGTTATATCATCATATTGCGCTTAATAGTTTCTTAGCAGATCTTCATTTTCAATTGGCTTTCTCATAAAACAATCCACATCAAAACCTGGGAATAGATCTCTTTAATTCATAATAATTCATGTGCAGTAATAAAGCAAGCTTTTGCTGTGTCATCTATTTCCTTAACTTTTTCATAAAGCTCAAAGCCATTCATCTTTGGCATTACAATATCAATAATCAAAAGATCATACATCCGTCGGATCAGTAAATGTGTAGACAACTAGCTCAAACAATTCTCCATTCTTCTTCTGTTCATCCCCGTAATATTCTTCCAAAGCCTTCTTCAAAGAAAAAGTGATATCAGGATCGTCATCTACAATGAGTATTTTTTTGTTCTTATACTTTGTTGGATGAGGAGGAGAAGAAGACGACACCGTTATTATTATTACTACCTACAGATACTATCTATAACTATCGCTGCTACTAATCAGTTTTACAATGTTGTTGTTAAGGATCCTACTAGAGTTATTATTAATTCTTAATAGTATCATAAAAATTGGGGGATTCAGTCATGTTGGCTCAAGTCTCGCATCATCTGTTCATACTGCTCTTTTGTGATTTCTCCTTTGGCATACCTTTCTTTTAGTATGTCATGTACATCATCATGATGGTACTGCTGTGAGTAGGAGCGAATCGAGTTTCCCTGCTCCCTCCAGGGCCAGAAAACCGATCTTGCTACCAGAAAGACTACAAATATGAAGAATACTCCCCCTAGCAATCCAAAATGAAATGGAAAGAATGCTGGGAAGAATGGATGGAAGGTTCCATACGATCTAGGACCAAAGAATACCAAGGATGCAACAATCGAAGCCCCTACTAAGACAATCAATCCAAGTATGCCCCAACCTATAAATCCCCTCAGACGTTTCCATTCTTGGTCATTCATGTTGATGTCTCACCTAATCCCTACAGTTTCACCCATCGATATCAAGTATCGGTAGGCGTTCAAGTAATCCTGCTCATTTAGTCTAGATTTCTCACATCCGACCGAGTCACATACATCATAACTAACATTAGTGAAGATCATGCTTAAGTTATCACCTCGTAAGCAAAATGACGCTAGCACTGTTTTGTTTACAACTTTTGAGTTTATTGTTCTTTTTGTCATTGTAAGGATACTGTCTTAATTTTCGTTATAATCATTGCTTACCTATGAGACGTAACTATGTTACCTGATGTATTATATCGAGATTATTTTTGCTGTCTATGATGCAGTTGAGTATATGCATATTATCTTATTTGACAAATCTTTATCCCAGATTGCTACTGTATTAGACTAAGAGCGATATTATTATTGCAATACTATATTGGCTGCTCTGGATGGAGTTATTCAGCTTGGCAGGGTCCATTTTATCCTTCCAATCTAGATTCTTCTTCTGATTGGCTAAAGTTTTATTCTTCAGTCTTCGACTATGTAGAGATTGATTCTTCTTTTTATAAACCTCCTAACGCTTTCACAGTTAAAAATTGGTTCGAGAAAACACCAGAGAATTTTAAGTAAGTTCACAGCCAAATTTCCAAAACTTATCACACATGATAAACGCTTAAAAGACGTTGGCAGAGAACAAGAGCATTTCATTCAATCCATGGTACCACTTAAAGAAAAGACTCTTGCATTACTTTTACAAATACCGTCATCATTGAAGGTAGTTGAGGGGATAGTGAACCTAAGGCAACTCGTCCCCGAATTAGATAGCAGATTCAGATATGCAGTAGAAGTAAGAGATAGAACATGGTTTCAAGATTTATTTAGCATACAACTTCTTTGCTGATAATAATATCTACATGGTATGGAGTCAACTTGCAGAGCTAAGGACACCTCCAATAGCTATTACTGATTTTCTGTACCTTAGATTTATTGGTGATAGAACTATAGACGTAAAGAACTTTGGAAAGATACAAAAGGATAGAGTTACGGAAATGAAAAAATGGGCAAGTAAAGTCAAAAAGGTCATCAAGGAAGATGGAGAAAAAAGGAAGAGGAAGAAGAAAAAGCATCAATCTTGCAATAGCGTCATCTAACAATCATGATGCTGGTTTTGGTCCAGGTACTGTCATATATTCAAGAATATGGTGGGGTTGCCAGAGGCCTCATATATTGAAGATGAGGGAGAATAAGAAGGAAGAAGATGATAAATCGCACTTACGTAGCAGCAATAGTAACGTCCATCAGCAGCACCATAATTCAAAGCAAAGTACCATTTCAGATTTTACGACATAAATTATTAGTCAATCAATCTCTTTGTGGTCTATACTAGTTCAGTAAACCTTAACCGGAAGTTTTTACAATTGACTTCAGTAGAGTAGAACTGTTTTATTTCTTATCTTCATAGTCCAATCAAATATCTGCTATATTAAAGATTAATCATCATTTGAGAGATATGGCATTTATACATGCGATTATTGTGATCTAGCTCCTATTATTTCTCTGTTTACAAAATTCTCAAAAGCAGGATTGAGCCATCTCTCTGATCGGATTTGTTTCCATTGTTCACCTATAGTTCCATACTTAAAGCAATTTTTCATCCAATGTAGCCATCCTGTCCATTCCTCGTCATTGAGCACATTTTTTTGACGCATAGAATATGCATGGGAACTAATAAACAAGATATAGTACGCAAATGCTAATTCATCTTATGGCTTTTCAAGTTTGTATATGACTTTTTGCATAGATGGTTTTTCAATTATTATCTCTGCCATCTTGCGAACCTTTTCATCTAGGTCATTGAGAACTCTAGTCTGATCATGAATAGACAGACTCTGTAGTTGCCTTCTTGATAAAAACAACGTCAATACCATTGTTCCTACTATTCCAAATGTTTGTGCTATACTCAGCATGTCAGAAAATCCTATTATTCCTTCAACCATTAGGCAAATCGAATAATTCTTTGTAATAAGCATTATCTACAGAATAAAAAGACGATACATAATCAAATCCTCTCTTAAGAAAACTTCATTAGTCGTTGTTGTTGTTTTTTCCAATTTCTGCTTCTTGTTCTTCTTTTTGCTGATGCCTCACAATTTTAGATTATCTGATTTTTGTAAATATGTTGTAATATAGGTTACACCCCCTGATATAACTCCTATGCTAAGTAAGCCTGCAAATGCAGATATAGGTGGAATAAATTGCACCATGACTCCAACATTTGGTTGTAACTGAGAAACAGAAGAAGAAGTACCAGCTCCGCTTGTAATGACTGAAAGTATCCCAGAACCTATTAACCCAGCAAATATCATAGTTAGTGTTGTGGCAGCACCTCCTACATTCATTCCAACAAGATGAATCCATGCAAGTACAGATTTGAATCCATGAATACTTTTTCTCATATCGATCTCAAGGTGGTGGTAAAAAGTCGCTGTGACTGCTATTGCCACTACCAATATCATATAAAAAATATACCCAAGAAAGAACCATTTAGCTGGACCTTCAAATGATAAAGAGAGGAACTGAATAATATTGATTTTAGAAGAGAATAGTATTTGAATTGAAACAATTGATATAGTGAGTCCTGTAATTATTGCACCCTGAATTATTGCAGATATTATAAACCTGTTACCCCAGACTCCATGGCTAGACATATGATGATGACAATCTTGGTATAATTTACAACATGCAAATAATAGTTTGTATTAAATATTGACAACCAAATAATAAAAAAGAGAGAATTATAAAGTATACTATTGTAACTGTTAGTGTTCTATTTTGACTCCAATATTTTTCCTTCTGAGTTGCCCAATTTGTCTGCATCATATTAAGACTCCAACTATGTTATTAAGGAATGCAAGGTTATTGCCAGTCGTAGATGATGTGCGACAAAATATAGAACCTACATCTCTTCTCCTTTGTTCTAATTGATGTCCTATTCCATGTCACCATTTCACTACCATCATCTTTTGCCATGAAAACTCCTTTACATTCAGCGTAATATGCTCCTCCAGGTCTGCGAATGCTCCAATAAGTAACCTGTATTTGTGCTATACCAATATATGTTTCTGCATATCAGCCAAATTATCAAATTGCATTCTACATGATCTACATTTGTAGTATTTAGAAAGATCCCCAGCCGCATCATTAGATGAATAGATTGGATGATTTTTCTTGGAACAAGTTTTCTAATGATGAGAAAAAAGCGTTAAGAAGTCCTAAATGCTTTCAACAACAATTATAAGGTAACTAATACTATAGGCGGAGCTTCTTCAAATGCGAAACCACAATCAGGTGAAGCTTAATTGAAATTTGAGTGCCATCGCTAACCAGACTGTTAGGTCGACATTTAAAGACCTAAAGAATCGGGTTACTTGAAACTACATTCACTATATGTGCTTATCTATTTTTGGGATATGCTCTAAATCCAATTATACGCTACCATAGCAGCGGATGCAGATGCCATGGCGACAATTGTAATGGTAACGATTACATTTGAAATTTTTTTATTTACTTGATCACCAAGAATCTTTTTATTATTTGAAATTCTTGATACCACTATCAGAACAGGCACAGACACAAAACCATTTATCACTGCAGTATATACCAAGGCTTGAATTGGATCTATATTAGAAAAATTGATCCACAATCCTATAACAGTGGATGCAACAATGATACTATAAAACCTGGGCGCCTGCACGAACTTTTTGTATAATCCCTCTTTCCATCCGAAACTTTCCGATATGGTATAAGATGCACTAGCTGCTAGTACTGGAACTGCAAGTAGACCAGTACCTATAATTCCAGCTGCAAACAAAGCACCAGCTATCTGCCCAGAATGTGGAAACCCCTTGACCAATGGTTCAAGCGCCTTTGCAGCTTCCTGTGCTGTTGAAATGTTTGTAACTCCATTATTATGTAAAGTTGAAGCAGATGTTATCATTATAAACCAAAATATCGCTTGTGCAAGGCTCATTCCAGTGATTATATCTATCCTCATATTTTTTACCTCACCTTTTGTGATTTTGGGTTTAGAATGGTAGTAGTGCTGGTGGTGGTCTTCCTTCTTGTCCATCTCTTCTATTTTGCCTTTCTTAACTTCTTCCTCTACCTCTTGAGCTGTCTGCCAGAAGAATAGGTATGGTGATATTGTCGTTCCAAGGATAGCAATAATCATCAGAACAAATACCTTATTGAATTCAAAATGGGGTATCATCGTTGATTTAGCAATGTTATACCATTCTGATCCATCATGTACAGCCAAGAAAGCTGTTACTACATAGAGAAAAAGTGAAAGTGTCAGGTATTTTAAAACCTTTGAATATGTCTTATATGAAATGAATATTTCCGCCGACAATATGATGCCTGTAAAAATTAAAGTGGATATAAAAAATGGAATTTGAGGAATTAATAGTTTTAGAGATGCGCCCATAGCTCCAATATCCGCACCTATGTTTATTGTATTGGCAATCAGTAAAAGAGATGCTACACTATAAAGTAGTTTCTTTGAATAATGTTGTTTTATTATTTGAGATAACCCCTTGCCAGAAACAATTCCAATTCGTGCACACATTTCTTGTACTATCATGACCAATGGAAGAGTAACTAGGGCCATCCATAACAGTCCATATCCAAATTGTGCTCCTGCTTGCGAATAGGTTGCAATACCAGACGGATCATTGTCCGAACCTCCCGTTACTAATCCCGGACCTAAAGATTTGAAAAATAGTCTAAAGGAAGATGCAAAAGACTTTTTACCTTTGGGTAAGATTATGTCTTCTCCTTCTTTCTCAACTTTTCTTCCTTCTTCCATATCATGGGCCAGAGTATATCATATTAATGAAGTTATTTATAGAATATGTGTATTCTATAAACGCTATCTTTTATCTATAATTATATACTCACAAAGCCGGTATCTGCAGACAACGATATAGATGAAGGCTATTGCTATAGTAGCATATCCAGCAGACCATCTTCTCTCAAGATCTATAAGATAGTAAGATCCCTTCATTGAAATATTTAACAATACCCAGAAACAAAAGCCTGAAGCCTCAAGTGGATTACATACACTGTGTATTGCATCCCACCGAACCCGAATCAAAGTTTAGAGTAATATTTTTATTTGATCATGTTCATGCATGTAAAAAGGGTCTTATCGTTATTGGTTCAAGTCTCATCGATGATTTCTTGGTGAATTTTTGATTACACTTTAAAGTTTGGTCAACGCATAGATAAAACTATGAGCCTTGCAAGAAGATATGACTACGTTGGTACAAAACGAAGATTGGGAGGATGCTAGACGAAGGGGGGTTATCCATGTGCAGTTGAATTTGATGATGGGATAGTAGTGGAACTGCTAGGAGGTTTTGTAAACTCAGAATGAGCTTCAAGCCATGCATACAGATCTGCTAAAACATAGGGTTGTATAGGTCCAAATGTAGTCGACCACTGAGATGAAGGAGAAAAGGAATGTCCAAGATTAGGATATGTTATCAATGTATGATCAGGATGGTTTACATCTGTTAATCTTTGCTGCAAGAGGAAGCTTTCTTGAATTGGAGTCTGAGAATCGTTTTCTCCGGTAAGTATTAGGATACCAGTAGATTTAGA
>DATDFS010000151.1:0-12929 GCA_036522495.1 Nitrososphaeraceae archaeon
AGACAGAATTATAGTGGTTAATGTATGCTGGTTCGTTACTAATTAAAAGATGTTCCATTAGTTTACCTCCTTCCATCTTGTTTATAGTAGCATAGAAGTTTCTGCTGTCAACAGCAAAATTCATCGGTGTTAGATTTTTAAGATGTCTTATCAGTACTCCTGCATTTAGAAATAGTTTAACTAAATCAATACTACCTCTGTCTATAGAAGTGATCCATCGTATCCCTTTGCCTTCTGCTCTTCCTACTCCTCTATTTCTATATATTATCTTTTTATATTCATCAAAGAAGTTGTCATAGATTAATTGCATTCCACCAATTGATGAGCAAACTGACCTTTCGCTGCTTTTCTTAAGAACGGATCTCATATGGTTGAAAATTTGATCTTTATTTTCTAACACTTTAGTCTCGTAATATGCTATTCCCTCTTCAATCTCCCTTATTCTTCGCTCAGCTGGTATTGCTCTGCTAAAAAAACTATCAAAGACATATTGTTGGTGTTCTACAATTTCCTTTACATTGCTATAGATGATTTTAGAGGCAGGTTTTCCTTTCTCATGTAAAGTCGCGGGAGCAATGTATTCTGTTTCACTTACGTAGAAGTTACCTTTAATTCCCTCTATATGACGAAGCTCATTAACAATTTTCAATAGCTCTTTACAATATACAATATTGTCGTCAGTTACTTCAGTAACATATCTTAATTTGACACCTCGACTTTTTGCATCAAGAAAGGCATTCTTTAGTTGTTCAATTTCAATAGTTAATGCTGGTCTGGTATAATCTATGCATGCATCAATTGTACTCTTTGAGTTAGAGGTAAATTGTAATACTCTATTTATTACATTCTGCCTGCCATGTAATACCTTAGTCCTTTCTCTGATTGTATCTGATGATGACGCTGTAGTAGTCAAAGAATCATTTCAGGAGTACTAATGAGTTTGCATGTATAAAATAATGACGGAAATATTCAGTAAAGTATTAGCGCTATTAGTATAGCCTATGAGTATTATCTTCCAAAGTTGATGTCCTTTTGACTAGCCATTCTTAAGCAAACATTACATAGATTTCTATTCTTCATCTTCTGCTAGTATGCCATAGAACAGCATAAGCAACAGTATAGATACATATCAGCAGCAGTTCTTACAAATCAAAAATATGTTTTACTAGCAGTAAAATAGAACGGTTTTAGTTAACAGAACTAAGAAGAGCTTATGTCAAAAAATAACAAAACAATTGGAATAGTAGCTACCGTAGCTGCTATTGCAACTATTATGGCATTTCCAAGCTTCTTCTCAGCAACAACAAAAGTCTATGCTCAGGGAAACACTACAGAAAACGCTACTTCAGCAAAGCCAGCATCTTCTTCTATGCAGTCTCCAGCTGCCTCAGCTGCTAATGTGACTGGTAATGTGACAATCCAAAAGACAGGAGTGTCAAATACGGATCCTCTGCCAGGTCATTCTGCTCACCAGTTAGTAATGGCACTTCCTCCAAGAAGTGATGGAAAAGTCTGGGTTGGTACTGTAACATGGACTGCAAGCAAGCCAGTAGAAGTTGTAGTATTGCATATGTATAATTCAAGTATAACCGCAGATGCAGCTCATGGTCAACCATTGATAGCTCCATTTGGAAATGGCAGCGTTGCAATAAGCTTGGTAAAGACACCTAGCGGAACACCTGTAGCTTCCGGTTCTATGCCCTTTGCAGGAAATGCACTTGCCTTCCATACATTAAATGGAGACAAATTCGTAGTGACATATACTGCAGATGCAACACCAAAACAGCTGACAAAATGATAACAAGATAATAATATAGAAAGAAAAAACAGACATAAAAAATACAAATATTCACATCCCCCTTTTTTTTGGAAAAAGTGTTTATTAATTCGCATCTGCAAAGGTTGTTATTCTAATAAACAGGGTTTTGAACTATTCTATTGTTAAGTTATATTTACTTTTGCATCTACTATCTTTTCTTGAATACATTTGGAATTGAACGCGTGCCGTACTCTTTGCAGAATCTGGTTTGTTTAATGATAAATGACGTTCCGATGCTGAAGTCTTAGATGGCAAGATAATAAGGCAATGTTAGAAAAGTCTTCGGGTTCGGTGGAATGAGAACCAAATTTGACTCATTTTGTCCACCCATCTACTGAAGCATTTGAATTAATAATACTAACGCTTTAATTATCATAAAAATATATCTATCTGCTCAATGGTAGACTAAAGGAAAAGGTAGCTCCTTTACCATCAATATTGTTCTCAGCCCATATTCTGCCATCATGAGCTTCTACAATGCTTTTTGATATGAACAATCCCAGACCAGTACCTTCTGTCTCTGATTTTGTAGCAAACTTTGTAAATAGTTTTGGTAATATTTCGGAATCTATACCAGTGCCCGTATCTTTTATGCTAATAACAATTTGACTGCTCTTCCTTTCTGTTGCTATCGTTATGCTCCCTTCAGTTGTAAATTTTGCAGCATTAGAAAGGAGATTAGAAATAACCTGAGTAATTCTACCTTTGTCTGCTTCTATAAAAATATCAGCATGTACGTAGGTTATTTTCATTTTGCTATCGATAACCTTTTCAATTTGGTTTCCATAATCTTTGACAGCATTTGACAATATCTCATCTAGATTGAACCTCTCTTTGTTCAGTTTTAGCGATTTGTTCCCAATTCTTGCAGCGTCCAAAACATCCTCTGCAAGCCGCTGCAATCTTTTAGCATTTCTTATAATAGCATCTAGCAATTCCTCTTGTCCTTTCCTACCTTCTTCTTTTTTGGAACGAAGAACCTGTGATAAACCTAGGATTGGTTGTATAGGATTACGCAATTCATGAGCTGCTATATTGATAAATTCTTTTTGGGCTATGTCGCGAATCTTTAATTCATCATATAAATCAACCTGTCTCCAAAGACTTTCAAAAATAGAAGCATAAGATGATATGGTAGATTCGCTGTTAGAATAGGTTGCTAATCCTGTTGCTTCATAATAATTATCTTTTGTGTCATTTTTTAATTCTGCAGCCAATGATAATCTTCTGTCCACTAACAACATTGTAACTTTAGTTTGTAAAATCTCCTCAATATATCGAATATCAATATTCTGTTCTTTGAATAGTTGTTCTCTTTGTTTTATCCTATCGTCCATGGGTGTTAGGATTCTAATTCTTATTCCTATTGAAGATAATTCTTTTAATAATCTTATGATTCCTGTCTGCTCTTGACGATGGAATTCGTTAGGTGTAGGAAATACTATGAGTATTTCCTGTCGGGCAGATTTTACAAGTTGAAAACAAAGTTTTTGCGTTTCAATAGGATCCTGAATAGTTTCTATAAACTGGTGTTCAAGTCCTTGTTCAATTTCTTTGATCCTCTCTTTGGAAGGCATTGCCTTTCTCCAAAGCATATCAAAGAAATATTGCTGCTGCTCCACAATGGTCTTTACAGTACTTATAACATATTCTGGAGGTGCTCGTCCTTCTTTTGAAGTTGGGCTAGCTCTGTATTCTATTCCATCGACTATTCCAAAATTACCCATAATTTCATCTAAATGGCGAAGTTCAACTATTTTCATGAGTTGTTTTGAATAGGAAATGTTCTCTTTGGTAATTTCCGTAATGAACCGCACTTTCACCTTTTTACTTCTAAGTTCAGAAAATGCATTCCATACAGGTCTTAATTCAACGTGGGAGGAAGGAGCATTATGATCTGCACATATGTCAATCTTATCCTTTACACTACAGAGCATCTCGATAGCACTATTCACTATATCTTTAGGATCATACAATACCGTTGTCCTTTCAAAGCCTTTATCTAGCGTCTGTGTCAAAGGAGAATTCAATAATTTTTATTTTAGAACATAATAAATATTGTTGGATGTTAGATAGATCTATTAATTGATGTTAATCCAAGTACAGGTATGGTATATGTGATAGATGATGATCCATCTTCTTTACCCTTCTCTCTAAAGATTACGGAACCTGTATAGATCAAGAAAAGCTCTGTCTTAACTGGTAAGTGCAGCAACGCAGGCTTGGGTTAACAAACACTAGGTAATGATAATTCGATAACTGAATTTGCTGATCAGAGTAAGAATGTATAAAGGACAGTAGTAACACCTACACCTTCACCTACACGCACAAAGACCTACTCCAACTGCAAGTAGCTGTAATGGTGTAGAAGATGATATTTCGCCATCAGATTTCAAAATGAGACAATGTTATATAATATTCTTCGGGTTCGGTGGGATTCGGACCCACGACATTATAACCCGTAAATCCCCGACTGGTTAAGAGCCAGACGCTCTACCTGGCTGAGCTACGAACCCTTAGAAAAGCAGCGTATATTATCGATATTTAAATGAAACGAGGAGAACAAGTGGATTAGGAATCAATGGCTCTTTTAATTGTCACTAGGATTGATGTTGCACAAATATCTTAAATTCGATTGTAAAATGTTATTATTAATTGTCACTGATCTACTACGTATTTACGAATGACCTATCTATCGACATTTTGCTTCTGCTAATAATGAATATAAATGGAATATATACTCGGTTTAGTAGAAGATTCTCCCAATAGGTATATTCTATATACTCTTACAAAGCTTTGATGGGTTTATCAGAAAATAGTTTCTAGAGTCATGTACTCTAATTATTAAATACATTCTAGACTCCCTTAGCAATAAAGATAAAATACCCTCAATCCTGATGTTTTTGTTGAATGGATCGTGTAAAGCGGATTTCCAACGAACTTTTGGAAAGATATCAGGATAAGTTTGGTATCGATTTTGATGAAAACAAGAAGACTATGAAAGAGATAGCAATTGTTAGATCTAAACTACTAAGAAACAAAGTAGCGGGATACATAACATCAGACCTTCGTAGACAAGCCGCAGAGAAAGAGAGAGCTGTACCTTCGGAGGGAGAAGGAGAGGAAAATGAATCGCAGATAACAGAAGAAGAAGAGTAATAATGGTTTGATAACAATAAAACTTCTCGGCGGCGCCAAGAAAGCAGTTGGTCAATCGCATGTTATTTTAGATAGGCCTTTTGCTTCAATAGCGGAAATATTAAAATTTTTAAAAGAGAATGCTGTGCAGTCAAAAATTTTGGATCCTAACAATATCTTAATAGCTATAAATGGTGCTGACTCGACTATGCTATATGGAGATGACGCTATTGTAAAAGCAGGAGATACGGTTACAATTGTAACTGTCGTTCATGGTGGATAACCTAGTTAGTATATACTTCGTCCATTTTCATCGCTCCAACTTGCTTTGTAGCCATATCAAATGAAAATGCTCAGGCTATGGCAGAACATATCATAACAATGAAGATGGAGATCAATCTCGCCGACTATTATGGACAAGATTTGATCCTGGTTTCTAAGCTATCAATCTACACAGGAATAATAAATTATTCAAGCTGATGACAAGATTAGACGTCCATGCATTCACCAACAGTTTTCGTAAGACAAATGTTTCAGACTCCATAAACAGATTGGGTGTTATAACACTGCTTAGATTCCTCAAATGGCATACTTTCCAGATATAACCGGATAAGAGTCGTAAGCCAGAAGTTATTGATAATATTCCACAGCTGAAACGAAGGGAACAGTCCATCTATGCGCCCACAGATCCATGGACTGGCCAAATCGATTTTCTATTTTAAGATATTGTCCCTCAAAAAGAATAAAATGGTAGGTTTCTGGACACCGGCTGCAGTCCACACGAATTATTGCAATAACATATCAAAGACATGTAGCCTGTGTCCCCATGTAGTAATAATGTCCCACTGAAAGTTAGGATGACTCTTTATGAGTGATAAAGCAGATATATATCCACAATGAAATGGATATATTCTTTTCATTACAGCTGCACAATATCACTACTAAGTGAAATACATTACAATCATAGTTTACTTGTGCTTGTTGTTATTTGATTATTACAATTGATCATGATTACTTATACAGATATTCAGATACCATACAAACGAGTTTACTTTTCCTACTTCAGATCCAATTTTCGATATAAAGAAAGACTTCAGCTTTCAGTACTGTATTACTTCCACTATTTCCAAGATTATTAAACTAGATCCGTCCCTCATTCTATACATTCTGCTATTGAAAGGAGGAAACATTGCTGCTGTAAACTCTCCAATAGGGGAAGGAACGATCTTGGATCGTCTAAAATCATCTTTTCCTTCGCCTATCTCAAATTCTTCTGAAAGAAGTCTGTAATTCTCGTCTGTTCTCTCATGCTCTTGTAGATTTTACTATTTCTAATCCATTCACTTTTGGATACGGATAGATTAACACATGCGAACGACAATGCTTTCTGGAAACTGTCGAACTGGTTTGCTTCTCCATCAAGTGCTGTTCTTATCCCTTCTCTTATCTGCCATACTCCTACAGGCATAACATATTCCGGACGAATTTCTCTTAGGATCAACGCCGCTGCTTTATGTCTTCTTTTGAAGAGATGTTCAGCTACACCCAATCTGGCAGCAAAGTATGCACCTGCTATTGAAGGATAATGATCTAAACCATTAGCATTTTCAAAATCTATTCCAACTCCCAAATTTCCGTTATTATCATACCACGCTTCTTGCATTTCAAAACTCCATATATCATCTGGAATTAAAATTACGGAATAATAATTACCTAAATGAATATGTTTATGAACCTTAAAGAGATCAATCGCTGGAAATGTCTCGATCTCTTTTATCAAACTAGTTGATATAATATCATCAGTTGCTGAAATACTCCATCTTGTAGGAACTAATCTTCTGTTTTTTTGGAATCCTAGCATTCCCATGCTAAGTACTCGATGGATTCTACTGACTTCTACTCCACCTCGATAAAGATTGACTATGCCTTCAGCCGCAGACAAATCCTTGTCATAAAAAACATTTTCTAGTCTTTGATCTACCGAGAGTGAGGATGAGGTTTTAAAAGTCTTTAATGGGGCAACAGGACCGAAAGGGGCTGAATCAGTATCTAAACCCATATCTTTCTCTTGCTCTATGTCTGCAATAGGTGTCTTTTCGAAGGTTACTTCGCTTTCGACTGATCTACTGGTCATAGCTAGTTCTTGTAAAGATTCTACATACTTCCCAGACGTGCGATGAATATCAATATTTGATACTCCTCGCACAAGAGAGAGACGATAATTAATAATTTCCTCGATACTCTTACCAAGCCACATCTCCGGCTTATCCAGTATTGTTGTATCCCCATGCAGTGGTGGCACCATTGGTCCGACTTTTACTTTAGGGTAACCGTAGCGTCCAACAAATACAGAGGGCGGCGTAGCGCCGGCAAGCGTCTTTAGCGAGAACTTGACAGAATTATCGTTAAGAAATTTAATCCAATTTTTCTCCAGTTGCTCCTTGATTTCGTTAGCGGTAGGCACATCCCAGTCCAAATGTTAAAGCGGCAAAAGATTATTTGAAGATATACTACATAATTGTGAATTAGCGTGTGCAGACTACTTCTTCTTGCTTGCCAGAAGCTGTCCAACTACTATTGTCTTTTCCATACGGGCAGTATTAGGACGTTAAATGAAGAAGTACCGACTTAGCCGCATGATATTATTAGATGCTATGAATAGGCGACAATAAAAATGTCAGAAGGCCATTATATCAAAGTACAACTCTGCTTGAATTTGGAACGGGGTGGACTTGAGCTCCACTGGTATTTTCCAACCGAAATGAAATCTGATATATTATATAAGAAGAAGAGATTGGGAGCATTAGTCAATCTTCTTCTGCTATTGCTATATGTAAAAAATTGTAGGTAATTACTGAGGACTCACATTTAATGATGAGTTTTTACCATCTTTATGGGTGATGATAAGAATGGAAGAGGTAATCTAAATAGATCCTATGAAGATGATATGAAAGTTAGCAACCGCCGCTGTTATATAGTTAGGGCCAAGATGTCATTATATTCTAATGTCAAATAATAAAAAACATATCTGGGAAGACTAGGGTGAATGTTAAACAAGTCTACGTTTCAATGGCAAAAATTGGTACGACTGTGATTTTTTTAAATAGGTGAATAAGGTTAAAAAGAATATGAAAAAGCAAATTTACAAATTAGGTGATACATTCATCTCAATTATCGGCACCCAAGCAATAAAGGCCAAAGATACTGGAAAGGTCATTGATGATTTACGCAGGAGGGTGTCTAATAAAGTGTCATTGCAAGCTATCGATGCAAATATTGTTTATGGCATTGAATATCTGATTGAAGTTCTGAAGATAACTTTAGAATCTGAAAGAAGAAAAATAATGATTGCAAACAAGCCCGAAACTGATCTTCTACTTAGACTATCGTACACCAATCAAATATCACTTGCATTAAAGTATGCTGGTCTAAAGAATAATTCTTGCGGTTGTTTCGTTATCTTTTCAAAAGATAAAAGCCAATTGCTAAATCTTGGGAACAATATTGAGAGCTTGTTTGAAGTAAATGACGTCGTTTTGAGACCAAGTAAAACAAAGAGAGAAATGATCTCTTACAGGATAGGCTTGATCTCAAATGTAATTTTTAATGATTCAACCTTTACAAGATATCTTTTTGAAAGAGCATCTCTTATTACAAGATAGTGTCATTATTTCGTTTTTCGACGACTGATCTAAATATCTGATTAGGTTTTATTACTGAAATTCCTGTCTGTCCTCCAACTACTTCAACAAGTACAATCCAATCCGGATTTTTTAGATCTACTTTATTGTCAATTTCCTTTGCAATCGCTGCAATTATGTCAGAAGAAGTCATTAAGGTATGTCTCCTTTCTACAGTTATTCTAAATGTATCACCGCTCTGTATTTTTAAAGCAAGCTTCTTTGCAGCATTCTTTATACTCTTTGATTCGGTATAAACTACTAATTCTATCGGTAAGAGTCTTAAAACATAACGGATTTGCCAAGGTTCATTTTTTACTAATTCTCGTAATGATTTCACAATTTGAAAGGGATCAAGTTTAGTATACCCCAGTATAATACCGCTAATATCAGTAGTCTGGGATTCTGATTCGTAGTCTCCCAACATTTCAAGGGTATTAAGGAGTTCATCTTGAGCATCTTCCTCTCTATGCTTAAAAGTAGAGGCTATTAAATTGAAACTCATTAACGTCAGCAATCCTATTGTTGTATTGCAGCAAGCACCATGTAAATCTCTTTTGATGTAATTGCTCCTTCTCTGATGACTTTTGGAGCAATAGGATCTGATAGGTCCACTACCGTTGACTCGATCCCCTTTTCTACTGTTCCACCATCCAACAGTGCATCGAAACCATGCAATGACGAAGACATAATCTCACAAGAACTTTTCAATGGTTTGTCGCCTGATTTGTTTGCACTTGTGCCTACTAGATATTTGCAATATTTGAGTAGTGATAAAGTACAGTTGTTATTAGGAATTCTGACTCCAACACTCATTTTGCCTGCGGTAACTTTAGTTGATATATTTTCATCTATGGTCTGCGATACGATAGTAAGTCCTCCTGGCCAGTATCTTTTTGCTAATAATTTTCCAATCTTACCTAATGACACGATTTTTTCTACATCGTTTATACTGGATGCCAAAATAGGCAGCGGTTTTTTCTTGCTCCTACCTTTTATCTTAAAGATTCTTTCAACTGAATCGTCATTATATGGATTACAGCCTATGCCATAAATAGTATCAGTCGGATAGACGATTACTCCCCCAGCAATTACGAATGAAGCACATTCGCGTATATCTATATCTTCACAACAGTCAAATATTGTATAGCGGTTTTTTTTGTTAATCATTCCCATTATTATTGATCTCAGTCTTCTAAAAGATCAGGTGTGGCAAGTTGCCTTCCCCCATTGCTCCTCTAATGCAGAGACAACCTCAATTGAAGAAGACTAAAATATAGCACTATCGCTTATTATAAATAATGTGACATTTCTAGCATTAAATTCGTATGACATAATACAACAATGTGATTGTCACGTTCATGGTAGTAGTTCGTAGTCTCCCAACGAAATTCTTTGGTAAATGCAATACCTGGAATAGGGATCTGAGTATATAAGAAGAATTGACACCATGATCAGGAAAGTGTCCAAATGGAGCAAGAAAATGTAATGCAGACAATTCAGAACGACGGATCTCAAGAAATGATCTATGCAGTAGTTGACACGTTATCTATTTCATCTCCTTTAATTCGTGGTGGTGCTAGTCGTCGTTTTTTGACTTGTTTCTAATGTTTTTAAAATGGCTGCCTCCAACTCTTTTATGACAGCTTCCACATCTGCAGGATCACTCCGAAAAATTCCACCAGCAGCAAATTTATGACCGCCGCCTTCCTGTAGGTTAGCAGAGATGTCATTACATGATATCTTCTCGTTACTTCGTCTAATACTTACCTTGCCTTCGCTACTGTAAAATACAGCAAGGTCCGCCTGTGTCCTTTGTAAGATTTCTTCTGAGAATAAACTCGTCTGTATGAAAGGTGAAGATTGTACAAATGCCACCTTTATGTCTTTCACCTGTTTTAGACGGATCGTAGAAAGCACCTGTTTTTTTGCAGTTTCACGTAGCCGGACATACTCATTGTAATGATTTTGCATTTCAACATCCCATAATACTCCTGCTGCCGATTTTTGTGCAAGCTTTGTAAGCCTCTCATAGAAGTTAGGAAAATTATGATAATACCTGATCAGCTCAGATGTGGGAGTTAGATATTGATCCTTTGTAAAAAAATCCATTGTATGAGCCATGCTTGCAAGTTTAGCTGCCAGATCATGTCCGGGAAGGAGTGTTTCATACATTAAATCGGCTGCGCATCTTTTCCCAGAACTGTCTATCACAATGTCAATAAATGGCTTGATTACCTCGATTGCTTTTTCAGGCACAGGATGGTGATCAACCCAGATTATTTGCCAGCCATTTTTCTTAGACTCTAAAAATGTCTGTTTGCAAATATCGATCAAGTTATCATTAATTCCAAGGTCTGAAATGATAAAAATGCCTCCTTCGTTCTTAGAAGAGATCGCAGAATAAATGAAATCGCGCATTTTTATAAAGTCCTCTGTTCCGTAGCCAAGAAATACGGTACGTGCTTGAGGATAGCGGATTAATCCAATGGCCGCAGAAAATACTCCGTCAAGGTCGGACTCGTGTGAAAATATAATAACTTTCAGTTACTTACACCAGCTTTGTAGCAAACCACTCGCTGACTCCTTTTGAATGTAATCTCCTCCTGTATCATATGCTTAAAAGTGCGAAATTATTAAAGATGTAATATTTAGCATCTTACGCACTTGAATCCTGCACTACTTGCTGGTTGAAATCCCAACAAAGCACATTCTACTACCATTGCTGCGGATGGTTCTATCTACGTGTACTGATCTGGAAGTTATTAACGTAGCTTTTCAAGTTCTTTGTCATCACGATAATAATCAGGATTTAGTCTAAAACCATTTGTACTCTCATATGGCACATCGCTTAGCTTCAGGTAATACTCCATCTTCTTTTTCTTAAGTTGTTTTGAAAGCCATAACACAAATTGCTGCTCAATCATATGACCTTCTTCTTTTTCTATACCTGGATGTACTTCAATTAGCTTTTCTATAAAATCTGGATCAAAGTAAATTTGAAAGAATTCCCAGCCCATTGCACTACCAGTCGAGGAGCATTCAAATTTACTTTTTGTGTGAGCCCCCCACTCAAGTTCGCCGATAAATTCCATTATCTTTTGCCTTTCCTTCTCAAAATGGAGGCATGATCCTGCAATTACGATCATGGGTGGCTTTTGAGCAAATTTTCTTTTCATCTAACTCTACTATTAAATTGTCAGCATTTAATATAAAAGTAGCGTGTTATAAATGTTAGATAATGCCTAACTACTAAAACTGAGTATGATCACTTATTATTGCAGCAGCATTTGTTGCTGTTATTGCTGTTATTGTTGTTGCTGCAGAAGTATCGTATTTCAAAAAAGATAGATCAAATATTACTTACGTTTAACTTTCTGGTTGCATGCATCTTCAAAAAGCTTGGAAGGGAATGCTCTATTTCTTGATAGATGGTATAATTGATAGGTTCTTTAACCTACAGAATTCCCCGAAGCACTTGTTTATTTGCCTCTCTCTAATGTCTAATTCAATACTACTTCTAACGGCTTCTTTCCTTCTTTAAAGAGTTTGTGAGGTTTGGTATCTGTTCCTACAAGATTTACGCTCGTTATAGCTTAATCCCAGAGTGTCTCTTAGGTATTCATGCAGCATATCTGTTCTTGCCTTATTCCAATTTTCCCTCTGTCAATGGCCTTATTGGGACTTGCTCTCTTCGTAGATTGAGTTTATTGAATATGTCTGCAGACTGCTGAGTTTCATCTTCGTCAATTATTTCTATTCCTATATCCCTCTTTATTACATCTCTTCCTTCCCTTGCACCAGTAAGTAATATTTGCGCGTTTTGATAGTCTATAAGTCTTGTATCTCTTGATAAGGGGACAAAGATATCAGAATCATTAAATCCTTTTAGTAATTCTTCTGGATACATTGGAATTTCTTCTGTAGTTGGATATTTGCCACCATCTACTGCCGATGATGCTGCTGGTTTCTTTGGATTAATAACCGAAACAATGTAACTTGCTTCCTTTTCAATACCCAGTTCTTTCTGAGCTTCACCTGGTTCCTTTGGCATTTCAAGGATATATGCTAATTCTGTATGGTTTTGATGGTGCCTCACTATTGCATACTTTCCTTCCCCAACCGGTCTTGCTGCGTCACCCTTTCTGAATTCATCTGAGAAGAGTTCTCTTGCAAGCTCATCAGGTTCTTTAAAAATGCCGCCAACTCTAGCCCAGTATCTTTCAGATGCTCTGGCTTCAGTCTTCCTCACTTCTGGAAGCGACTTTTTGCCTATTATAAATAATCTATAC
>DATDFS010000152.1:0-11266 GCA_036522495.1 Nitrososphaeraceae archaeon
GTGGCCATCACCTCCATAATAAAACACAACATCAGATTTACCATCACCATTGAAGTCCGCATACCACTTTGGCAGGCTAGTTATGTTGCCAAAACCTGCACTCTCTGAAACAAGCTTCCACTGAATTTTATTACCATCGTAGGGTCCAAGCCACCAGTGGCCATCACCTCCATAATAAAACAGAATATCTGCTTTATTGTCACCATCCATATTACCAATATAAGTTGGAAGCTTGGATATATCACCAAAGTTAGTCGGTTCTCTTTTGGTATTTGAGATAATATTCCAGTGGAATTGTGCTCCATCAAATGTGCCAAGCCACCAGTTTCCATCGCCACCATAATAAAAAGAGTATTCGGATTTTTTATCTCCATTAAAATCGCCAATATAAGTTGGAAGCTTGGATATATCACCAAAACCCCTGACATTTGAAACAGGCTTATTAGAAACCCACTCGAGCTGACTGCCGTTGTATGATAGAATGAATATATCGCCAGCCCAATTAAAGAGGAACTCCTCTCTATCACTTCGGAAAAAGCGACCAACATAAGTCGGAAGCACGGCTGTATTGCCCATTCCTCTGTTGTTCCCAACAAGAGTCCAGTTTAATTGGTTGTTACTACCTACAGTACCAAGCCACCAATTTAGATCACCTGGAAAAAAGAACATAACATCTGACTTTTTATCTCCATTAAAATCGCCAACATAGAAAGGTCTTCCATCGTTTATGCCATGGCCAAATCCTCTTGTATTGCCTACCAGAACCCAGTTGAATTGGTTGTTACTACTACCCACTGTTCCAAGCCACCAGTTGTCATCGCCTGGAGAATAAAATAAAATCTCTTCTCTATCTGAACGCGAAAAACGACCCTGAAATCTAAGTGCATATCTCAAGTCACCGAAACCAACACCGTTACCGGTTATTTCATTACAGGTTAGCTGATTATTGTTAATAGTTCCGAGGAACCAATGATTGTTACCAGCGCCAGAACGAAGGAAAAGAAGTTCATACCGACCATCACCATTGTAATCTCCAACATAATTACCTGTGCTCTGGAGCCAACAATTCCTACAGTTGCTATCACCGGCCACGCGATTTGAAGTGAAATATAATATTTAAGTGTTCATTTATGTTGTATTCTATCTGCTTTTGTCCTTATTTTGTTACTATCATCAGCCAAGATGATAAAAAGGATTACCGTGACTTAACGAGACCTTAATCCTTAATGTATATGGAAATGCTTTATACCATACAAGATAGGAGTAAAGGAACATCATGTTGTGCCCTGAGATCCAGAGCACGATGAGGTACAAGTGCGGATGCTCCAAGCCTGCAGCTACGCTGTTCCATCTTTGGGGTTGAGTTATCTTAAACTGTTCAATGTCAAAAGAAGACAATGACGATGAACTAAATGTCACATATTATATTACATTTATGCATGTAAATAATTATTTTACCATGGGTGACAAAAATGAGTCAAATCTGTCTTGGATTCCACCGAACCCAGACCAACGATCATGCAATATTATAAAGTAAATGATTTTGTCTACATTATCTGTGGGCCTAAATAAAGTCAAATTTGATTCACACTCCACCGAACCCGGACCAACGGTACTACTAAATACTGAAATACTGATGAGAGAAAACCTTAAAGCTTAGCCACCAGTTATTTTGTAATAGGAACCAATTCTAGCACCGATATCTGTTTGAACCCCCTTGGGCCCATTATTTATACGGGTTCATATATTTGCCTGTGTTACCATACGGTAGAGTGCTTTAAAGGAGCAATATTGTAAATGCCAACTAAACTGACTACTACAGTTTCAACCAACTAGATTTTCTGCGAAAACTTCAGTATAGCATATTCATTTCCAGATAAATATGAATACTTCGGATTTTGACTACTACAAAGGAAAGAGAAGAACAGGAAGAATAAGGATGATGGCTCAAGAGTATTTTCATGATAATGCAGAATGTGTAACTGATGAAAAAACAAAAGCATCTAACAAGAATAGCCACTAGTGATGATAAAGAGAATATGTATCTACTTCATAGTTATAAAAAAGAGCAAGGAGAAGAATGATGGACTACCTTCCTCTTTAGAGAACAATCAGTAGACCTGAAATCATTTAGGAAAAACTTACTTCGGCTCCTTTTACTATCTTATCAATCTTCTCTAGAAATGCTTTTATGGTACAATCATTTTCAATTATTGTTCGAAGCTGTCCTTGTATCAAGTCATCATATTGCCTAACGTCTAAAAATCCTGCTGTTTTTGAAAACTGTTCCTTCAACTTGATACGTTCCTTTTGCAATATTGAAGTTGACTTTTCCTGTATCATCCTATTTAATGATTCAAGACTAGTTGGCATTACATAGTCAGGTATGTTGATGGCTCGGTTATAATTTCGTGTAGGGAATTTTTCTTCTAACTTTGAGAGTATGTATTGCCAGAACTTTGCATTATCATTTACTGCAGCCATGACACTGTCAATCTCTATACGTTTCTTTGATACATATTCAACGTCTTTTTTGGACTGATTATTATTAGTATTACTATCATTTTTCTGATTTATCAATCGATCAAATGGATCATCAGGAAAAAGCATATCTACTATATGTCGTGGTAATAGATTAAGGAGATCTTTATCATAATGATGATGATGACGACTGCCACCACCAGTCTTGGCTAAACCTTGTAGTGGTTTTAAGTGGTTTTGCTTTGGCTTGTATTCTTCCTCTACTGTACCAGGATCTAAACCGAAGTAATCTAGTGTATCAAAGTCAATACCTATTCTATATACATCAGGAACACTTCTTGCTATCAACAATCCAGAAGCATCAAAGTCTGTTAGAATAGCAATATTGCATCCATTTTTACGTGATTGTTCAGATAAAATTGATGCATATTCTGTTAAAAATCCTCTAGTATTCAGTAAAGCAATTCCTTTCTCATCAGCAAAGGGAGATAGCTGTTTTACAACACCTTCTTTTTCTACAATTACCATGTCTGTTCCGTATTGGACCAAATTGTCAATTTCATCAAGTCCAACATCATGCCATTTTCCTCTAAAGTAAAGTTGGGCTCTGTCTGCTGCAGTGATTCCTATTTCTTCACGCTTTACCCCCAGATAATTCTCACATACATTTTTGATTTCACTTGTAATATACTGCCTGTCTATTGTTTCAGCACTAAATCCATTATCAAGAAGTATTGGCCGTAGATGGTAGAATACGGTACTTTGGGTCCATTTTTGTCTGTCTTTTAAGCTTGGGTCTTGTTTTACTGCGTCGTGTCTATTCTTTAACAAACATCTTAAAAATCCAATAACTGAATTGGTTTCTTCGTTTCCTCTCTCTGAGAATCTAGTAGTACCACTACTGCCGCCTGAACAAGCCTTGACTGTTATTTCTGAAATTACATTAGCAAATGGTGCCAAATTGATGATTGATTTGCCATAGCTTTTATAGTCTATTCTGGGTGAAATCAGGTTGGCTATTATGAGGCTGCGAGGCTTTTTGCACTTGTCCTTATTGAAGGAATAGCCATAATGCTCAAATATATCGAAAATACTTTCCGATACACTAATAATGTTATTTTTCTTATCACTCTGTGTTTGCCACTGAAATGTTTTACTGTCAGATCCTGTCAGGAAAGAATAAGCGCCAGGCATTACTGAAGAATTAAGCGAGTTCACATAGTCAAGGTAATAGACAATATTATTGCTATGCACAACTGCAATTTCAAAGAAGAAAGGATGCTCTGTGCCATCTTTAAACTTATAATAACCGTATTGGGATTTGTACTTGATATCAGAGACTCTAAAAGATGGTCGTTGCTCCAGTCTTTTCGTTATTGCTTTAATTCTAGCTTTCTTTGTGGAATCAAATGGAAGTGATAGGCTTGAAGGTGTGGATAAGGGTTTCATCGTATTGCGTAATTTATTATACAATTCTTTGATATACTGAGTATTTTGCTTTAACTTACCTACAGTCATTGCTTCAAACTCTGGCTCCTTTTTCATATTGCTACCTTCTCTGAAGGATTTTTGAATTACATTGTAGATTTGGAGATCATTGTTATCCAACCCAAGGATAAAGTTCTGAAATTCTGATAAAGAATAGTAATAAATGCTACTAATAGGTGACCATTTTGTGTTGATTGGCTGTACCTGTGGAAAACTTAGAGTAATATTGTCGTCGTCATCCTTGTTTGTTTGGTCAGAAGAAGAACCTGAAGCTATCTTAAATATGAAATCGATATGCGTGTTAAAAGTGACATATCCTGTAAGGAATTTCTTCAATTTATCAAGATTTAATAAATGTTGAATTAACGGTAGGCGTATTTCTATTCTTGTAAAGTTTGACTCTTCCTGTTTTTCACTTTTTGATTCTGCTACTAATTCTATTTCTGAACTAATGGTTTGATTTATTCTATCTATTACCAAATAAACTAGAAATGTTTGCTGAATCCTGTTAACCCTGGTTGTTATAATCAACGGTTCTTCATTCCATTCAATGGAACCTTGTTGCCGTTGCCGTTGCTCTCTAGCCAAAGCATAGGGAATACATAGAATCTCTTTGAATGCATCTCCTAGTGCTCCCCTTGTTACCTTGTACTGATTGCGTTTGCTACTATAAAATGTCTCAAAGTTAAAAATAGACTGCAGCATATCCTTGGAAAAGACTGCCTTACCATATTGATTTGAATTAACCACTATTATGCGTAAGAACTCCTCATCTTCTTTTATTATATGGACTTGGACCTCCGCAGCAGCAATAGTTTCCATAGCTTTTTGGTCTTTTTTTCGGCTAATGCCTATATGCTCTGTCTCTAGGAAATCTATTGCATTATCTAAAAGCTCCTTTATAACAAAAGCATATGCATTTTCCTTTTCGATACCTGTCCTGTTTTCAATCCCTTCTAAAGTAACATAATCCATCCTGGTCTTTTGGGAAGAGAAGACGGGCTCTTCTTGTAGTTGTGCATCGATGATATTATTATTTTCAATAGATGAAATTGGACGGGTAGGGGTCCGGTTTTTGGCCGAAAAATGTTCATGATTGCTTGGCTGCATTAAGATCTACACCCCCTCGAGTCAATAGCAATGTCATTAGTTCCTCGAGTTACTACTGATTTATCGAGCTTATCATAAATTTCACTTAGTTTCTTATCATGGTATATGATCCATTTTTCAAATCTTTCTATGGGATTAAAAATTTGGTTTTTGGCTTCAATAGCAGACGTTTGAGTAAGTCGCTTTGTCTCCTCTGTTCTGCAGACTGTGTCTTTTCCTGTCGATTTTATATATATTCTGAACAGATGGTCAAGGTGCTTGACTTGAATCGTGATTGTCGAGACATGGAATAGGTCACTAACTTTAATGTCCTTGTTGATATCAGGTTGCTGTTTTTGTTTATCTACAATAGTCATAAACAACTTTATTAAATCTATCAATAAAAAGGAAATAACTTTTGTCTTGATTCTCAACTAACTGACTAAAAGTTTGTCAAAATAATATGGTCATATATTCATACGTCCACAACACGAATTTGAAATTAGGTTTTCTATTAGCCGTTTCTAGATAATGGAGCATACTGCGTAATAATTATGAATCACAAGATATTATTTATATCATTTTTTCTATATCTTATTATTGTCAGAAAATCTATAAGGACGGTTATGAAGGAAAATGACGGTATCAATGGTAATAAGGAATTCAATTGATAGCAGCAAAAAAGGGACTCTATAATTGTAATAATGGATATATAGATATAGAATATATAGATATAGATATGATGATGAGGAAGCACTTCCTCATCCCTCCCACCTACCAAATTATACTTTCTGATTGAGCATGATAATCAATCTCTTGGTTGTTTATCATAAGCATATGCATATGTACTATTAAAAATCTGCATATCAAAATAGCAGGATAGGGAATGAATGGCCCTAAGTTTCAGTTTTGATTAGATTTAATGATATAATAGTTACTGCCGACATATTAGCTTACGCATTCCAATTAGATCTCATCTGCTGTTAGAGTGTTTGAAGATACATTATCATCAGATATCATTGACTTTGACAGTCAAGTGCGGGATTTTGTCCGGCAAAGGAAACAGAAACGGAATTTGAGCATATGAGACTGAATATAAAAAAAACAGTATAATGAGAATAACCACGAATATTGGCAATATTTATATTTTCATTATGATTGAGAAGAAATCTAATATACCGCAAATAGTCCGACCATTCTTACATCAAATAGGAAGATTATTATAAAATATTATGGTATCCAACATAATTTAACAAATTTTAATGATATCCAGAAGATCCAGCTAGAAATATGAGCGCAATTAAATGGGCATCGAACTGAGTTGTGTATATTCTGTGAAAATTGATTGGACGCAACTTTCGCATACAAGGATGAAAGTATGCTTCCCAATTGACAGCTAAATCAGGTCATCTAATAACCCAACCAAATCCCGATACCAATTTATAATTATAGGGAATACTTTGTTGAGTTGATCAAAAGCCAACGGCTTAGACTCAGGCAACCTTTCCATTTAGTTTACCGATGAATAATGAGCAAACATCATCATGATGGCTTGGTATATGCTATTGTTCTGATACATAGAAAATCTGTGCCTGAAGTTAGTGTCAAATTTGATTCACACTCCCTTTGGCCCATACTGATATCAGTCCTTAAATTGGGTTCTAACGTAACAAAAGGTGTATCACAAACAAAATGGTATCAGTAATAGAAGAAAAAAGGGAAAGAGAAGGAAGACGACTACAGCAACATCATTATCAACATCATTATAATGATTATCTTCAGTTAGAATCAAGTGCATATTCATTGTTTGTACTTGCCATAAGATCTCCCCAGACAAAGCAGAAATACCTTCAGAGATTAGATCTTGCTATAAATTTCGTCCGAAGCAACGCCATTAGGAACGTGGCCAACAGATATGGTAGCAACCACTTTGTTGGTTTTTCCCTCTATTAACCCCTGAAAGATTCTGGCTGAATTCCAGTCAAAGCCTATTATTATCGTTTTATAAATTCAAATCCTTAACAACATGTGTGACAAAATTGAGTCAAATTTGTCTTACATTTGCTGCTTTATCTATGGTCTTGCTTTTCTCTTTATTTAATTCATCGATTGTCATTCCGTTAGCCAAAATGATAGTACTGTTGTTTTTGTTCTCCTCAATGCTATCTTCAGTAAAAATAGCAGCATATGAAGAATTTTTTAATGTTTGAATAATTGATTCATCGTCTGTTGATATATTAAGTTCTAGTTCCTTTAATGGAATTACAGAACCATAGTCATCGATATCAAGCTGAGTAACTTTAACCTTGTTTTTGATACTATCGATACCGTTTACTTTGACTAACATTCCTGATGATAATATATATGCATCAGATCATTGTAAGGTTTTCCATTATTGAGTAGCAAGGTCGTCTTAACTGAATTCTATTGTTTCTCCACGTTTATCCCGAATTGAATCAGTTACATAGTCAGGAATAGCCAGTAAATGTTACAAATAGGGAGACCTGCAGAGGGAACACCCTTTCCCCAGATTAATGGCCCATTAATTTCATTTACCACCATGGCCCTTTTGTAGACATCACTTAAAGAAGAGGGTAATTCATTTTGGAATAATAATGTAGCTGCCCATGAGTAAGCGGTGATCATATTAGGATCTGACATACAGATACATATGCATGAAGCCCATGAAATCTAATGAAGGACTGGTCAGCTGCAGTTATAGTAATATCAGATAAGAATTGCAAATTTTCTCTTGCAGGGGAGTCTGTCATCACAGCTGCAATATTATAATGCCTTAACATATCCCAAGGACCTTCGGTACTCCATGATGGATGCCTTAATTCAACAGCATAATCATAACTTGATGAGGAATTTGAAGATGATGAAGGCAGTTTATCAAGGAAACCTTCTATCTTTTTAAAATCACTAGCAGTAAAACTTGGAGGAAGTTGAATGAGTATTGTTCCTAGTTTATTTGCAGTTTTTAGTGGAGATATCTTATCGAGAAATTCTTAAGTCTACCATGGCACCTTTATTGATGTCTAGTCTCTTATTATGAGTAATAGTCTCAGGTACTTTTACTGAGAATTGGAATTTCTCTGGTGTAGCTCTTCCCATTCCAATAAATGTCCGTTTAGTCATTTTGGAATAGAATTTTTCATAAAAAATAGAGTCCATCTCTGCTGTGCTAAAGAATTGTGAGTAGTACCTTAGTCTTTTAGTATCTTTGTCTGGATAAAATACACCGGTCCATCCTCCTTTGTCTGGAGTATCATCATAATTCCAACCTGAACATCCTACAAGTACTTGCTCACTCATGTTCTTCTTCTAATTCTAAATGTACGTTTCATTTTTTATCTTTTATAGTCTATGTGTTCAGCATTTATCCATTAGGCATCAATCCTATTCACTGGCATCTCTGAAATGGTAGAACTTCAAAGCTAGTCTGAAAGCATCAAATATATCTTGTGGATGAAGATCGGCAGTTAAGGTCACTTAAAGGGGAGGATTATTCTTTATGCTAATTAGATAGCACTTAAAAACTCGCATTATTTCTATACTTTATGGAGGGAGCAAAACAAGTCTTAATCCTAGGAGGAGGTTTTGGAGGACTGACATCAGCTAACTTGATACGAAAGAGCCTTTCACAGGAAGAATGTGAAATTACTGTAGTTGATAAATACCAGTATTTTATGATGGGACTTGTGAATTTATGGATACTCAGTGGAAGCAGAAGGTTGGAGGACTCACAAATTGCTTTGAATAAATTAGAGGCTAAAGGAATTAAATTTTTGAATGATGAAATAACAGGCATAGATCCTTCTGAAAACAGCGTTACTACTAAAACTAATCCTAAAAAACTGAAATATGATTACTTGGTAATAGCATTAGGTGCAGAAGTTGCACCAAAACTAATCGATGGATTGGAAGATAATGATGATCAAAGTTGTTTTAATGTATATGATGCCAAGCAAGTTCCACTTCTACGAGAAAAATTACTCTCTATGAAAAGTGGTCGTGTAGTAGTCTGTATAGCAGACATTCCATACAAATGTCCACCAGCACCTTATGAAGCCTCGTTATTAATGAATGATATCTTGGTTAAAAATGGAACAAGAGATTCCATTGATTTGAACATGTATGTGCCAACACCAATTGCATTACCCGTAGCTGGGCCAACCATGAGTCAGGATGTTGTCAATTTGCTTAATAATAATCACATCAATTTCCATCCTTTACATAAACTCAAAAAAGTATCAGACAAAAAAACAGTTGAATTTGAAAACGGCAATAAGACTAGCTATGATGTGTTAGTAATGATTCCTCCACATCAAGTTCCCAAAGTCATCAAGGATTCCAATCTGTTAGGAGATGGAGATCAAGGTTGGATCAACGTTGACAGGTTCACCCTTAGAACAAAATACAAAAACATCTTTGCAATAGGCGACGTAACGGAGATTAGACTTGACCAAACCACAACCATACCCAAAGCTGGTATATTTGCAGAAGGCGAAGCAAAGGTAGTAAGTCAGCAAATTATCCATGAGATTAAAAATATCAATAGCAAAAAAGCAGTTAAGTTCGATGGAAAAGGCTTTTGTTTTATGGAAATAGGAGACAAAAAAGCAGGATACATCGATACTGATTTTTATAATGAAGCAGGTCCTATTACTAGACTTGATCCACCATCAGGCGAGTTCTATCAAAAGAAGCTTGATTTTGAAAGCAGCAGATTAAACGAATGGTTGATGTAGCAATGATATGACTTGTTCATGCATACACTAAGAAATACAAAAAGATGGTACTGATATAATATACTACATGATCAACTAGCACTTTTGACTTAATCTCTGATGTTTCGTTTGTCTAGCCTACATATCTACTTGGTGAACCTGTAATCTCGTACATAGAAGTGAATAATTCTAGTTCTGAACCCGTGTCAGTAATAGATCAACTTGATCCAAGCTATGGAGTAGTAAATTTTTATATAACAGGAGAAAACCATAGGGAAGATTTGTTCAGACCTGTAGTAGTAGCAGATTCTACTATTCACACTTCTTCTCTTGATCCTGACAAATCAATCCGTCAGTTTGTTAAGATTTTTTATGGAGGAGAGGGATGGACTTTCAGATCTGGTGGAAAATACCCAATAAGGTCTACATATAAAGGAATAATGTCTCACTCTGAGGAAATTAGTTCAAACATAGCAGAAATAGAGGTTCTTTCTCCTAGAAATAAACAAGAGAGAGCAGATTAATCTTGTTATGGAAAGGGAACAAGGATTGTTCTTGCTTTTTGAATCTGGTGATCACCTTTCAAATGGTATAACATCTTTGTTACATCTTACAAACAGATTCCCTGACTCCATTCTCGCGGTTATGCAGATGCTGTGCTAGGAAAAACTTATTCTATTGATTTTAGCGACTTTCATAAAGGAGAAGTTAGAAAAGCTAACCTTGAGAAGGCAATCTTTCATCTGAGACGGGCGAAAGATAAAGAAATTGGAATCTACCACCAAAAGCTAACTTATTTTACATTGGCAGATGCATTTAGAAGATCTGATAACACTAGCGCAGCAAAGGAAACTCTTAATAAATTTGTAGAACGTTTCTCGATTGATGACAGGCATCCCGAGAATAAAGCTGCCATACGGTCATTTGCTCGTACATGGACCGTGGATCTGAAACATCGCAAGATCCGTATCAATGCAGTCAGTCCTGGCCCAATCGACACTCCGGCATTCAATAGCTTGGCTCAGACTGAGGAAGAATCAGGCAAATAAAGGTCAACCTTGTAGCCGCCGTGCCGATGGGTAGAATGGGAAGTCCTGATGAAATCGCCAAAGCCGTCTCATTCTTGGCATCAGATGACAGCAGCTATATCACTGGTATTGAACTGTTCGTAGATGGAGGCATGGCACAAATTTAAAAAATCTTTATCTTCCCTTGCCTAATTAGAATAGACGCTTGGATACCAATTTCCTTTTTTACATTGCTTAACATGCGATGCGTATGACTATCATGGAATTTTTACGGCTTATTTTCTTCAATTATTGGTACAGTTCATATAAATCTTTTTTCTTTTCCATTTGTTCCCCCATTTCATTACTACATCTGATTTTTCATACCAATTTTTAAGAACAAGGATTTTGATTGGTGTTTGATATGGGTGTTATAGAGAGCTGTGTAGTCTTGCATATTTGCCCCAG
>DATDFS010000153.1:0-16162 GCA_036522495.1 Nitrososphaeraceae archaeon
TTCTATTAGAAAACAATCTATTAGAATATCAAGAAGGGACACAATTCTTTAGGACAACGGAGAAGGGGATACGTTTTTTACAGATGTATAACCAATTCGACGAAATGATGTCTATTGAGAGTGTAAGAAAATAGTAACAAATACTTCTTTTCCCTTTATTTTCCGAAACATAACAAATACTTCTTTACGTTTGCAAGATATATATAATCTTATATATATTCGCTCCCCCTCTATAGGTATGCTTTTAATCTTCTTTAAGAATCCAGCTTTTAATAGCCTGTTCCCTATTGGTTTGTAGAAATCTCGGAAAATATATTCAAAAATAGAAGTAGGAAAGCATCCTTTGAATTAGATCACAATAATTACGTTATAAAATCTGAAAGGGTACTTTGCTTTGAATGATCAACATCACCAAATAGATGCGATTTCTGCTCTTCCTCCTGCTCCTTGTTCCATGTAGCCTCCGGCAAATCTACCATCTTTCTGAATATATTGGCTGTTCCTGGACCAAAACCAGCATAGTGGTTATTAGCTGATACTATTGCAAGATTGATATTTTTTCTTCCCCCTCCTTCTTGCTTGATGACTCTTTTTATCTTACTAGACCATTTCTTCATTTCAATAACTCTGTCCTTCTGTATCTTACCAAAGTCCTTCTCATCGATACTCCTATCGCCAATAAGTCTAATGTAGAGAAAATCTGTAGTAACTATTGGAGGTGTTCTTAGTTCTGCAAGTTGGCTCCATACCATACAGATGTTGTTGTTGGCAAAGAAGTTGTATGCTAAATCCTGAAACCATGATCTATCTCTAACTTCTACTGCATATCTGAATTTAGTATCTAATTCTAATACGACTTGCCTCAAATTATCTAAGCCTTCAGTTATCTTTAAAGATGGAGGCAATTGTATAAGTAATGCAAGGATCTTATCTCTAAGTGGTAGCATAGATTGATGGAAATACTCTAATTCTCTACTAACATCTTTTAAGTGTTTATCATGTGTAATAACTTTTGGAAATTTGGCTGTGAACTTAAAATTCTCAGGTGTTTTTTTAAGCCAATTTTTAACTGTGAAGAGATTAGGCATTCTATAAAAAGAAGAATCAATCTCTACATAGTCAAATACTGAAGCATAATAACTTAGCCAATCAGAAGAATTATCCATATTTGAAGGATAGAATGGACCTTTCCAAGCTGAATAACTCCATCCAGAGCAGCCAATATAATATTGCAAATAGGATCCTACTTTTATAACATAAACTACCTCTTTGGAATAAAGATTTTGTTAAACAAGTCCATTAACATTAATGGCAGATCTACTTCTGCTTTACAATTTGTGAACCTTAACTTAAAGTAGATTGTGTATATTTTCTCAATAATCAAACGTTTTTGTTGGTAAATGGGGAAGGCAGTGAAGGCTTTGTGGCTAAGCGGATGTGGTTTTAGAAACCGAAACAACTCGCAGATCTTTATTCTTTGCAATTTTCAATATCGTTTGTAATATTATATTTGATATTAGTAATTATTGCTAAAAACATCAACTTTACTGGCAGATATCGGTCCATAAATCTATAATACTGCAGGAGTCTACCTCCGTCACGTCTGAACCTCCGCGGAATGAGTCATAGTATATGATTCTCGGAGGCAGGACGATACATAGGTTGGTTCACTATTATAAGGGATCTGACCAATTCTAAGAAATCAAATATCCTAATTTTTGATGAAATATATCATGGCTTTACTCCAACTAAAAGAGCAAATTCAAGCCACTTCCAATAGCAGTCCACATCAACAAATCCAATTTCCTGAAGCCATCTAAGTTGACTCTTAACATCTAGCAATCTATTGGAACGATCTTCTGTTTCGGGTGTTTTACCAAGTTTTGCCGGAAAGCGCTCATGTAGTCTATAGGTAGGTGAAGATACATGATCTAAGTTACAAAAAATGCCATTTGGATTAAGTATTGAGAATATTTCCGAGTAAAGTGATCTCTTACGCTCGAGTTAAATGATGAATGGCAAAGCTTGATACAACTACACCAAAGGATCTACCTCCAAATGATTCATCATAAGGTAAAGAGTTGCTAAGATCATGTTCTATTATTTTGACAGATGAATCATCAGCAGTTCTCTCGAATAGCTTTAAGCATAAATGGTGAAACATCTATTGCTACTGTCTCTTCTATGTTTGGTCTTTCTTCGTATAATATTTTAATTAAACGTCCATTTCCCGTACCAAGATTTAGAACGCTTTTTGCATTAAGAGGGATGTGGTCAAGTAAAACAGATTCTCCTTCAGTTCTATGTGGAATATTGTTTGCGTTACTTAAATATTCTAATACACGTTCTTTGGTTAACCATTCATTTTGGATATTTGGGTTGCTATTAGACATATAGCACGTTGTCTCATTATCAATTTATAATGATTCTTCTTCTTATATGAAATCATAAAACCAACATAAGATTTCTTACTTTCTAACTTTCCAAGATTAAATTGTAAAACAATATAGTTTGAAGAGTCTTGATACCCTTACATAAATGAAGTCACCGCCGCTATGTCCTAGCCTCCGAAGAAATATCAGATAGGAATCTAAGAACGTTCATGGAGGTTCTGATATACCCAAGATACTTCGTGGTGCAGAGAATACAAAATAAAATACAAATAGTTATGAGGTCATTATATTGTATTTTTTCTGGATTTGAGTGAAACTTGACTCTATGACATGGACATTAAATGGAAGGTCTGTGGCAATACCAATCATCGCTGTAGCAGCACTTGCAGTTGTATTAGTAGCAACAGTAGGTACAATAACAGCTGCTACATATCCGAGAGCGCAAATTTATTCAGACGTACCTTTTCTCTAAAGCCATATATCTCTGCAGGTCTACAAACTTGTTAAAATCTTTGAAGGTAATCATCATTTTACGTCTCTCTTTTGTTGTACCAGTTTTTTTTAGTTCTGAGAATACTTCTTTTATTGCGAAAGTTGCAGCATAAAGCCCGGATAATGGAAATACTGCGATTCTATAGCCCATCTTTAGCAGTTCCTTTGCAGATACATTAGGTGTTAGCCCTTCCTCAATCATATTTGCTACTAACGGTGCATCAATCTCATTAGCAATTTTTTTTAATTCCTCAAGTGTCTTAGGCGCCTCAATAAATATTACGTCTGCACCCGCCTTACGATACGCTTTTCCACGTTCAATGGCTTCATCCAATCCAAGCGGAGCCCGTGCATCTGTTCTACATACAATGACAAAGTCCCTACTTTTACGAGCTTCTAATGCTGCTTTTAGTTTCAAAATATACTCATCTTTAGAAATAACATCCTTTCCTATCATATGACCACATCTTTTTGGCCATATCTGATCCTCAAGAAAAATCCCCGCCGCACCCAAACTTTGCAGCTCATGAACAAGATGCCATACATTCAATGGATTGCCATAACCAGTATCGACGTCAACGATTACCGGAATGTTTACTGCACGTATGATTCTACGAGCATTGCATGTAGTTTCCCCTGCATTTAGAAATCCAAAATCAGGCATCCCTAATAATGCTGCTGCAGATCCATAACCTGTTTGAAACACTGCATCAAATCCCACCCGTTCTGCTATTCTAGCGCTCAATGCATCAAAAACTCCAGGTAACACCATAATCTTTTTTTTGTCTTCAATCTGTGTCCTTAACGAAATCTTGGGTTTCGTATTTTGTATTACCACACCTAGTGCTCCAGACTATTGAAATATTAAATGCTTGCCAGATCCTGGCTTCAATTTATCATATATATTATCCCCTTCCTTCAGTCATATTTAATAATTTCTTGTGTTAACCTTAAAAATATCAATTTTATACAACCAGTCAACAACAGATGAAAATGCTCATCCGATATTTGCTTTGCGAATTGGATTCATAAATTCGTAAATAGTTAATTAAATAATTCTACAAAACTGTACCATGTGTTTTTATATTATAATAAAAAACTTGCTGAGTCGCTAAATATTTGTTCCATAACTTTGGTATCCAATATATCCGACTACGTGACGAGTGTTTTTCGTGGCTATATATCGGTTTTAAACTATATTGCACAGTGTTGCACCTTGTAACACCTTGTTTCCATACTACAAAAGAAATAGTTCGACATTTGGTCTTAAAAAGAAGGACATGTAAAAGTGGTTTGAAAGGTTAGCAGAAAAAAAGTTAAACTCGAAGAGCTCAAAATATTGATGAAAAAATATAATTCTCCAAAGAATGCAAAGCTAAATCCTAACACCTAGTACTTATCTGGCTAATATCATTCGCTGTTGTCATTGCTGTAGCGACATCTGCACTAATGAAATTAAATCAAGCGTTAACGGTTAATCGACATGATTATAATTAGATAATTAGCACTGTTGAAGGACTTCTAAGTAAGGATATATCCCAGCTAACCTTGGCAAAGATATATCATATAAAGCAGAGAAGGCCTGCAAATCTTGAATTCTATTGATGAACTTTCAACTTTCCTGTTTTCCAAGAATATGTGTTCAATTGTACAATGATGCTTGTAGATCGTCGGGGTATTGAATTGAATTAAGGATGATTGTGGAAGATTCATTCAGCATATTATAGATAGACCATAATGTTTTGATGGTCATTTTCCCATGCAGAATTGAGGGCCGTGACAGACGACATTGTCAGAAATTGGCTTAAGTTCATTCTATTTCTGAAAATGGAAACTAATAGGTTAAAATTTACATCTTTCTTGCTACAATAACGTTAAGTTAACAGAGCAGGAAAGACATAGTAAAAGCATATACAATAATCGCTTCTAACACATATATCTATATAAGCATCGGAAAGGAAGCGAAGAGGTTAGTTTCATGATGTGGGTATATATTCATACTATATAGTAAGTTTAAAATATCCCAAAATATCCCACATTTTATAAATTTTAGGTGAATGAAAGATGTCAATTCAACAAGGTTCAGCTGGCGGAATGCCAGTATTAATATTGAAAGAGGGTGCTAGTCAGACAAAGGGTCGCGATGCACAGAAAAATAATATTACTGCTGCAAAATTGATAGCTGAAATAGTAAAAAGCTCTCTTGGCCCTAGAGGAATGGACAAGATGTTAGTAGATACTCTTGGTGACGTTACGATTACAAATGATGGTGCAACAATTTTGAAAGAGATTGATGTACAACATCCAGCAGCCAAGATGATGGTAGAGATTAGTAAGGCAACAGATAATGAGGTAGGAGATGGTACGTCGTCTGTAGTAATATTAGCAGGTGCTCTGATTGAAAAAGCAGAAGAACTAATTGCAAAGGATGTTCATCCGACAATCATAGTTGATGGTTATAGGAAGAGCGCCACTAAAGCTCTCGATGTTCTTAGCAACATTGCTCAGAAAGTTAACGCAAGTGAAAAAGAACAATTGACTAAGATTGCAAAGACATCCATGCAAACAAAGCTTGTCTCAAAAGAATCTGATGATCTAGCGCAGATTGTAGTTAGTGCAATATTACAGGTATCAGAAAAAATTGAATCTGGTAACAAAGTGGATATCGATGATATAAAAGTGGATAAGAAGGCAGGTGGTTCATTGCGTGACACTAAATTGATCAAAGGCATTGTACTAGACAAGGAAGTCGTTCATGGTGGAATGCCAAAAAGAATAGAAAAAGCAAAAATCGCACTAATAAATTCTGCTCTTGAGATCGAAAAGACAGAGTTTGATGCCAAGATAAACATTAACTCTCCAGAGCAAATGAACATGTTCCTAGAAGAAGAGAACAAGATGCTAAAGAGTATGGTTGATAAGGTTATTACTGCAGGCTCCAATGTAGTTGTCTGTCAAAAGGGCATCGATGACATTGCACAACATTATCTGGCAAAGGCCAATATTTTAACAGTGCGCAGAGTTAAGGAAAGCGACATGACCAAGCTAGCGAGAGCAACAGGCGCACGAGTAATAAACAACCTTGAAGACCTCACGTCTAAAGACCTTGGTTCCGCTGATCTAGTCGAAGAACGTAAGGTAGAGACAGACAAATGGGTATTTATTGAGGGATGCAAGCACCCTAAGTCAGTAACAATACTAATCAGAGGTGGCTCACAAAGGGTTGTTGACGAAGCCGAACGCTCTGTTCATGATGCGCTGATGGTTACAAAGGATGTCATTGAAAAACCAGCGATCGTTGCTGGTGGCGGTGCTCCTGAAGCGCATGTGGCAGGCAAATTAGGCGAATGGGCAAGTACACTTTCGGGCCGGGAGCAGCTTGCCGCGCAAAAATTTGCTGAAGCTTTAGAAGTAGTTCCACTTACATTGGCAGAAAATGCAGGTATGGATCCAATTGATAGCATGACAGAGTTACGCGCAAAGCAGAGCAAAGGCTCTAAATGGACTGGAGTTGACGCAAGAAACGCCAAAATTGCAGATATGTCAAAATTAGATATTGTAGAACCACTCTCTGTAAAAGAGCAGATTATTAAATCAGCAACAGAGGTTGCATCGATGCTTCTTAGAATTGATGATGTAATCGCCTCTGGAAAATCAGCTGGTGGACCACCAGGCGGCGGCATGCCACCAGGCGGCATGGGCGGCATGGGCGGCATGGGCGGCATGGGCGGCATGGGCGAAATGTAAGATCAAGAAAGATGGTTTCTGATTCATCCTCTTCCCTATCTATCCATCTTTTCTTGCCCTTTTAATTCTACAATTATTACGTCTTTAACCCAGATTCCTGTTTCATTCATCTGTAACAATTTATTCAAAAAATCATTCCATGAAATAGTATCATACGCATGGACCCATGTCTTATACTGTTCTTTAAGGTTATCAAAAGCTTGAGCATGGTAGGAACAGTATTTACTTGTAGAGGCTTTCCGTGCACATGCAAAACATTTTTTCTCCATATAGAGTTCATCAAAGCATATTAAAGAAAAAATTTTCGACAGTTGCTCATATACAGAATCAATATAGTATTATGACAAATGTAAAGGAGCAGATATCTTGTCAGATAGACTTATTTATAGACAACAATCTTCTAATGTATCCATCTATGCATCGTAGATCATCTAAACTTGTGCTCATAGCTGCTGTTGCTTACCTTGTAGTCTTTTTTGCTTTGGCCTCTGGCTTATTTAATTCAATCATAGAAGGATCACGACGGGGTACAAGCTCATTCATCTTACCTTCAAGATCAGTTCAAACAATAGGCGAAACAATCGTGACAATGATGATTTTATTTATGGGAATGGTTGGAGCTTTCTTGCTTTATAGATCAGGGAAAGCAATAACTCCAAAAACCCAGGAAGGGTTATTAGCGGCAGGTTTCACTGTACTTATGATATCTTTGATGATAGGTTTCACGCTGATAAATTTCAAAGGTTTAGGCTGATAAATTTCAAAGTTTAACCCATTGATTTCGAAAAGTTATTGTCTTTGAAGCTAGAACAGGATGCGTTAATATCTCGACAGAAAGATCTTCTCCATTCATCATCGCTACATTTAATTTCACAATACTTTTTTTCTGTAAAAGCCGCTTACTGGCAGGAGACTGAATCCATTCATTATCTTTTTTGTAACGAATCATACTCGTTACAAGGATAGGAACATTCAAAGGTTTGCCATTTTTTAAAAGCATCATAAGAAAAATTGAAAGAAGATGATTAAGATTACTTATGCCACGTCCTGAATAAATATCGATTTTTTTATAATACATATTATAAAAGCCGTTGACAGAGTCAAAAATGACAATTGAAGAATCTGACATTGATTCGATAGTATCTCTTAACACTGATTCAAATCTACCTTCAGTAGCAAGGTAGATTTTGATGACCTTATGGGCATTTTTTGTATTCTCCAGTAATAACCCTGCCTTAACATATGCTGTAAATGTTGTATCAAGGTCGATATAAATTATTTTTCGGTATTGCGACGTGAGCATCGTAGTAAAACAAAGCTTTGCGTAGGGGTTGTTAAATATCAGAGTATTCAACCCATTTGTACTCAGGATATCATTATATGGAGTTTCCACCTTGATATTTTTAGATTTGGGTAGAATATAATAGAGTATGCTTTGGAATCAGAACTGATCAGAGATTCTCCCGGTGTAAGAAAGAAAATTTATATGAATAATGTAGTCGTTGCCCGACACGACACCACTCTACAATCAAAGCAATAACTGATTTTGTACTGTGTTCTAAAGACGGACTAGATTCCACAGTAACAAAAGAATACGTCATTTCATTAATGAAAACTTCATACCATTATGCATCCGATAATTTGTAATCCTAAAGAAAACGAATATGAAATTGATTACATTAACTCATGCACTTTACAAGAATGGTGTGATAATGATATTGAAGAGTTGGGGTTGGTAAAATTGCAAATGAAAAGATGTGTTGTATTGTATGTAGATCTAATCAAACAGCAAGGTTCAATGAAAGTAGAAGTAAAGCTCTGACTGACTTCTATGTTGGATTCCAAACTATCATAAGTAGACTAGATCAAAATGGTATATTTTACTTAGATATAGGTAATGGAAGGAAGATAGTTAAAGTATGTCAACTCCTTTAACAGTGAAGAGGAAGTTATGAATAATACTGTTACAACATCAAATGTTCTAAAATGACTGTTGCTTCTTGCCCTTATCTCCCTGACCTTCAATTACTATCATTGTTAGAGTTGATCTTACCTTATCTATCCTTCTTACATGCCAAGTGATAGTTTCTCTTAGCTTGTCCATTGTGTCTGATTTAATCTTTACAACAATATCATAAACACCATACACTCCACTGACCTCAATAACTTCAGATAATTTTTTCACTTCTCTTATAATCTCTTCCTCAGAGCCAAGGTCGCAATTGATTAAGACATATGCTGTTGGCATGATTAATGTTAATCTACTTTGCAGGTATTAAACTGTTTTTAACGATTTATATAATTTTTGTAAAAGATGCATTTTATTATTTATTATTAGTTATGAACAAGACTATAGAGGTCAAAGATCTTGATGGAATAGTGTTCTTGGCAAGGATAGAATATTTTCTGTCTCCTACGTATCGTAGCAAAGACTTTAATTTTTAAAATCTTTTAACTTGATAATTGAATAGTGGTAAAATAGCCAAATTTCGTTATTACGGCTTAGCACCTTTTGAGATTGAAGTAATCTACAGCACATTAAAAGGATCTTTTGAGGTATTGGAAGAGCAACTTCCAACTGACGATAATAATAGTCAATATGTTAGTATGGTTGAAATCGAATTTCCAGTTCCCTTCGGTGAATCTTTTTTTCAATTTTTTACGATGGAAAGGTGGTACCGAATCAAGGGCATTATTAAGGAAATGAAACGAAGAAGAGGTAAAAAAGGAATCAAAGCATTCTTAAATTTTTGTGGAATCGTGCCAGAAATAAAATCGCGGTTAATATTTTCACTTACTAATAAGAACAATAGGCAATTTGAAATGGGTATTGAGAAAATTGAGTATCTAGTGGATATCGTATCACTACAATTAGGGGTACTACCCTCCAACATAAAAGAAATCATATACGCTTATGATGAAGTTAGTTTTAGATGGAGTCCGCGTGCTGCAAGGGGTAATGGTGGTATAGATTATTTTTTCAAGAACCAGGAGTGGAAAGAAAATGAGCATTAGTTCAATTATAACTGGTTAATAACTGATGAATCATTCAAGCTCTTGCTGAGTTCGCGGTATTTTTTATCTATAAATTCCAAGGATTCTAATAATTTTTTTGACTTACCGTATTTGAAACGAATTAACTCCCTATGACGCCAGAAATGTTTGCCTTCTGAAATTGAAATTGTTGTAAAATAATCAGGCCCTTTCAAATTGTCAGGTAATTTTATATTAAAAGGGATCAGATATTCAATAGTAAACCATTCATCACCGTCAGGATAATCATTTCCTGTGGTAATGTCAAAGTATAAATGCAAGAGATCTTCTACCGTTAAACCATCTTCCTGAATCAATGGATGTTTAACAGGAGATTTGTGATACTCCATTTTTAGAAATTTAGGTTCAAAGTAAGCCTTAATTATAGCTCTGCGAAATATCTCATTTGACTCCTTAAGGTTCAACGATAGTATAACAAGTCTGCCTATTTTATAACCTTTTTAACTAAGAAGTTTATAAATTTTATAACACTACTATTCATTCACAGACTGGCAAATTATCAAAACATTATTTCCTAATTGATTTGCCATAATTAATATAATACTATCGGATCTTTACTGCGTTAGAGCGGGGGTCGCCTAGCCTGGTAGGGCGTGGGATTGCTAATCCCATGTTCGAAAGAACTCGTGGGTTCAAATCCCACTCCCCGCGCTTTACGTAGGGATTCTTAATGCAAACTTATTAGCTATGAAAATGTTAGTTTAAGCACTATCGCAGTATGTACTACTAACCGTCTTTTCCCTCTTTGAAGCTGACCCAATGTTCTCCACGAAGTTGACTTCAAGTAATTAGTCTTCACCTTCTTCGGACCTTCCTTACCTTTAATTCATGTCGCTGACTGGACAGTATTTTGGACTATGGATAAAATTTTATTATCCAGAGACGTTCACTTCATATCGGGAACACAATTTTCCAACAATTGGACTAACTACGATTTCCAACAATCAGATCTCCTAAGGCTGGCTATAATTCAGGTAACGTTGCAGTAGCAAGGCGGTCCAAAAATCCAGATGATGATCAATAGCCCCTGAGGCGACGTTCTATTCTATGGATAATCGTATGACTCTAGATATCTGGAATCTATTTAGATCTAATAGTATTTGAATGAGGTAAGTTTTTCCAGAACACCAAGTCAACTTCAAATTCATGAAGATCGACATGCATGCACTAATATCTGGTTTTTTACTTTGTTGTTCTATTAATTCATGTTAAAAGTATTATTGGTTCTAATACAATGATCACTTGATCCATCCAATAGTATGATTAAGATTCTTATGAAATATAGAAGCAGAACTGACATAGTGGGGTTAATTCTAGAAGCCGCCAACGGCGGGGGAGCCACCAAGACAAGGATAATGTACAAAGCCTTCCTGTCTTATGCCCAGTTAAAGGAATACCTGACAGTTCTACTAGAAAATGGTTTGATTGACTACGAAGAAGGAAGGCAATTCTATAGGACAACTGAGAAGGAGATACGTTTTTTACAGATGCTTCATTTTTCTTTCCTACGATCCTCACCACCTCATACATAATTGTTACCATTTGGTTCATAATATGATAGATATCAACTTGTAACCGAACTGTAATATAGATTGTCATATTCTATACCATTATGGCATAGCCCCCGCAAGATCAGTGAAAAATAAATGATCCTGCTTTTGTTTAATTAGAAGGTTTTAACAAAATGCAGGGATGGCAATTGAGCCAATCATTTAGGAGGTTTTACTACAGAAGGTACATCAACTCAGTTGCAATCAGAAAGCAGACGGATCGCAAGGTACTCCCATGTAATCGGTTATATACGAATATATAAGATCCTGAATGAAAAGTGGAAAGTATTTAATGGATAGAGAAGATCACAATTAACACAATTAACTTGACGACATCAATGCAGGTAGATTTGGGGATTGATACGTTAGATAAACAGCTTTTAAATGAGATCCAATGGGTTTTCCCCCTTACTGAGAAGCCTTATCTCGAAATTTCCAAGCGTTATAACGTGTCAGAGGATGAAATCATGCAGCGAATCACGTACATGAAGGACTTAGGCTTGATTAGACAGATTAATGCCATTTTTGACACTAGACGATTAGGCTATAGAAGCGCCCTTATCGCATTTGCAGTTAAACCTGATAAGATCGATTACGTTGCTAACGAAGTAAATAAACATTCTGGTGTTAGTCATAATTACGAAAGAAATCATGAATTTAATATGTGGTTTACACTTGCAGTTCCTCCATACGCGGACTTGAAAACAGATTTAGATAGAATGGCCTCGCTTGAAGGCGTTATTAAATACCGATTATTACCAACTCTGAAACTTTACAAGATTGGAGTTAGACTTGACATGGTTAATGAAGACCTAAAAAAACCGCAGCCAACAGACGAAGTTAAAAAATTAAACCCAAAAAAATTTGATCTTACAGATCGTGACAAAGATTTTATTCGTGAATTGCAAAAGGATCTAGAAATAATTCCAGAACCATTCAAGGCGTTAGCAGAAAACCTTAGCGTCACAACAGCAGATCTCTTTGTGAAAGCTAAAGAATACGAGCAGATTGGGGTTATGCGAAGATTTGCAGCAATATTACGCCATCGTGACGCAGGCTTCTCTGCAAATGGCATGGTGGTTTGGAACGTGCCTGAAGAAAAGGTTGATGAAATTGGCTATAAGCTAGCATCTTTTCCACAGATAAGTCATTGTTATCAAAGACCCAGTTATCCTGACTGGCGATTCAACTTATTCAGCATGATTCATGCACGAACTCTAGAAGCAGCAGAAACAATCGCGGCTGAAATGTCAGAAATGGTCGGGATTAAAGATTATAGAATATTATTTAGCTCACGGGAATTTAAGAAGGAGAGAGTAAAATACTTTGAAGAACAGAAGTAATATTCAACCTTTCTATTTCAATTATCGTTCTTCAACTTCTGACTTCTAGCATATGTTTTTCCATTCTATTATGATATACTTTTTGTAAAAAAATTTATAATGTCTACTAAAGGAACATCAGTTACACATAGATAATGCCATATCTTCAAATTTTCGTTGTAATAGGACGTCTTATTCCTTCAATTAAGCGTGATGTTAGACAAATTTTCATTTAGAAGGAATAACAGGCTGGCTGTAAAAGTTATTGTTGTAAAGATCAATTATCTGAGCTGATTCGTTTTCATTTAGATACTTGCCATCTGACATCTCGACAAACATTTCAATTTCTTCAACGTCAATGGCAGTAGGTAATACTACTGATACTGCTTTTTGTGATAATATGAATTTGATTGCTAGTTGGGATATATTCCATCCTTTTGCAGTTGCAATTGGTTTTATTTTTTCTATTTTTTGCATTGCTTCAATAATCCACTCTTTCTTTCTATTTCCTCTATGATCATTCTTGTCGAATACAGTTTTTTCATTAACCTTACCAGTTAACACTCCAGAAGCATCTGGGACTCTCGCCATAATCCCTACATTATTTTTGCTTGCTGCATCTAAAAGAATTATACCTGGATCCTGTTCCAAGATATTGTAAACGGTTTGAAGACAAGCTACGCTTCGTTTTTCTATAGCTAAAAGCCCTTCATCCTCCCAGCCGATAGCCGGACCCAGTGCAACACCGTGACTTTTGATCTTTCCACTCTGTGTCAAGCCATCAAGTGACAGAAACAAACTATCATTTTTTATAGCATCCATCTTCGGATTATGAAGACTGTAAACGTCTATGTAATTAGTTTGTAAACGTTTCATACTCTGCTGCAATGCATATTCTAAAAATTCACAATCATGCCTTTGTGTTATCTCATTGTGCCCAACCTGTTCAACATTATACATATCATAGCCCCATTTTGTGGAATAAACAACTTCGTTACGCATATCTTTGAAAGCCTGCGCGATCATTTTTTCGCTTTTACCCTTTCCATACATGTCTGCAGTTTCGTAAAAATTGATACCCAGATCGTAGGCCCGTTTCAACAGTCTAATCGCGTCATCATCATCGATCTTCTTTCCCCACCAATCAAGACCAATGACCCATGCTCCAAATCCTATTTCACTTACTGTAATACCACTTTTTCCCAATTTCCGGTATTTCATATTTTAATTTAAAACCTCCTTAATCTCGGCTATTGCCTGATTAAATTTTGGATCTTCTAAAACAGGTCGGCGACCTTCGTCATTATTATGCTCAGATAATTCAATAGGAATCCATGACTTACATCCTGCCCATTCAGGTTTAATATCAACTTCTATAGGATTATCCATTTTGTAGACTCGTAGTAATATCACGCTCATAGGTCTTTTAGAATTATAGTCCATTCTGATATTTACATAACGATCGTTCCATATATGGTATTTCTCCAGTTTTTGTAAAACTGATTTATCACTAACCTCCTTAATATCTACAACTTTTGCATAGGAAGTTATCTTATTCTTACCATTGGTTGGGGTATTTTGTAGTACACTATATAATCCACTAAGATAATCAGGTTGTATAGATTCCTTCGATTGATGTTCAAAGGTTGGAAATAGCAAAAATTCATCATGCTTTACCTCGAAACCTTGTCTATACTCCATAATCCCACCCTTTCTTAGTAGTAAGATCTGTCTTCCTTCTTCAAGGGCTTTACAAACTACTGCCCATTCCTTAAGTGCAGCCATTATCCAAGACTTTTGATGATATCCTCAACACCCTTATAAATACAAACTATCATTGGAGTATCTCTGACTACGTATTTGCTAACTTGAGTTTCACGCAATTGAAGTATCAAATCCTGAAAGATCATTAAATCGTTTGTCTCAAATGCAAGCATGAAATCCTGATCATCGACTCCGAAGGAATAAGATGTATTCAGCCGTATTTGTGGAAATTTTCTCCCAACCATTATGTGTTCTTCCATCATTTTCTGACGTTCTTCATATGGAAGCAAATACCACTCTCTTGATTTTACGAAAGGATAAACAATAGCGTATTTCATAGGTTGTTCATCCGTTGCAAATGCGGGAGTTACTTTGTTTGAGTATATTGATTGTCTGGAAGCAGATAAATATATTTGCGAATGCTCTAAATATTTTCCTAAAACTGTAGAATAAATTTTGGATGTTAGTATCTGCATCTTTTCAACTGAATCAGAAACCATCCACAACATGAATTCTGCATCATCATGTAATCCTAAAGTAGAATAAGTTCGAACTTTCATTTTTGTGTTTGCAATTTCTATTAAACTTAAAAATTCTTTTGCTGCCTCCTCTTTGCCAATTTCATTTAGCCACCTCCACTTTGGATCTACTTTAAAGAATGAGAAATTTAGATATGCTGATGTTAACTTTCCTGTCTCTTCACTAGAAGTCATTTAATGAACGGAGAATCTAAAACCATATTTAAAACTAGATCTAGAACTTCTGATCAACCATCAACCACTAAAGTAAAATGGAATAATACTTTATGTCATTTATCCTCTAAGCCGAGCCAACCATAACCCTTAGATTCAAGCTCTTCAGATAACTCTTTGCCGCCTGATTTGATAATCTTTCCTCTCGCTATGACATGAACGTAATCTAGCTTTGTGAGATATCTTAGGATTCTAGCGTAGTGAGTGATTACAATTACACCTGCATCCGTCATAATCAATTTATTAATTGCCTCAGCTACAGCCTTTACTGCATCTATATCGAGGCCAGAATCCGGTTCGTCAAGAATTGCGATGTTTGGTTTTAGAACTAGCATTTGCATCACCTCTGATCTTTTTTTCTCTCCGCCAGAAAATCCTTCGTTAAGGTATCTGCTAAGAAATGATGGGTCAAGTCCGACATAGTCTAGATTTCTTTTTACATATTCATGGAATTCTCTGACAGTTAAGAAAACTTCTCTATTCTGCTGATCTTGGCCCAATGACTTACTCAATGTGTTGTAAGCGTTTCTTAAAAAGTGGCTGTAACCTACACCAGAAATTTCGATTGGATATTGGAAGCCGAGAAATATTCCTTTCTTTGATCGTTCATCAGTTGATAGATCTAAAATGCTTTGTCCTTTAACAAGTATATCGCCAGATGTGATTGTATATTTTGGATGACCTAGTAGTACATTTGCAAAAGTGCTCTTACCTGAACCGTTGGGGCCCATAAGTGCATGAACTTCTCCTTTGCCAACGTTTAAACTCAGACCGGTCAGAATTTCTTTTCCCTCAATACTAGCGTGTAGGTCTTTAACATCTAAAAACGCCATTACAAATGATCTCCAAACACGCAATATAAGCATTATTGAATAGTAGTATTGTACTTAACAGCGATATTTAGTAGTATAATATAAGAATTATATTAACATAGTTGAATTAAAATGATAATTAAAAGGTAAAAGTTAGCCAATTTTATCCTATGGTGATTTTCCCAGTCATGTATGGATGAATTTTACAGTAGTACGAATGGTCTCCTGGCCCAATTTTACTTGCTGGAACACTGTACTTTTGATTAGGATTCAAAA
>DATDFS010000154.1:0-3815 GCA_036522495.1 Nitrososphaeraceae archaeon
GCTCCTGAGCTTAAATTGATAATTGTACCGCTATTCTGCTCTCGCATTATGGGAATTACTTTTTTGGTAACATTGAGAACCCCAAAAAAATTAGTCTCGAATTGTTTTCTTATTTCATCCAATCCAAGCTCCTCAAAAAAACCCACTAAACCATACCCTGCATTATTTATTAGAACATCTATTCTTTTTTCCTCAGTTTTGATTCGATTTATCGCATTATCTATTGAAGACTTGTCGTTTACATCAAGCTGCAAGATATTTAGGTCAAGTTTTTCTTTTGCAATTTTCTTTTCTAGAATATCAGAATTTTTCATATTTCTCACACCGGCATATGTACAAAACCCACTTCTCGCTAAAGCTAATGAGGTTTCATAACCAATTCCACTGGAGCTACCAGTGATGAGTGCAACTTGACGCATTATACTAATACCCATTTATTTTTTATATATCTTTAGAGCCAAATTGTCATCTATTGGCGAATCTTACGGCGATAAATGGAGAGTTTTAATCTTAACAGAGAATAGATTAATAACATTAATTTATCATTCAAATGGATCGATATCGATTGTCCGACGAAGATGAAGATGCCCCTTTAAGCACGGGAACCACGCGTCACAACCAATTGGTTAGGTCTCTCGGACTTTTAGATATACTGATGGTCGGGATAGCCGCAATGATAGGTGGTTCGATTTATGTTCTGACAGGACCTGCGATTGGACTTGCAGGAAGCGCCGTAATTGTAGCGTTCATTATTAACGCAATCATCACCCTGTTCACAGCCATGGCCTACGCCGAACTTGGTTCAGCTATGCCTGAAGCAGGAGGTGGCTATCTGTGGGTAAGAGAGGGTCTTCCTAGACCAAACGCGTTCATCAGCGGATGGATGGCTTGGCTCGCACATATAATCGCTGGATCATTGTATGCAGTAAGTTTTGCTTCATTTCTTACAGGTCTGCTTGAAATGACAAACATTTCACACGACGTTATTCTTTTGAACGTTATTCCGCTAGAGAAACTTATAGCGGTCGTTTCAGTCGCCCTTTTCACTTATATCAACATTAAAGGAACATCTGAAACTGGCAAGACTGGCGTTGTCATTACCATAATTCAATTGGGCTTGATATTTATTCTAATCACGGCCGGTATCTGGGTTATGAGTGGTCAACCTAGCTGGCATACAAATTTCTCAGATTTTATGCCAAAAGGGATTACTGGAGTAGTTGCAGCAATGGGTTTGACTTTCATAGCATTCGAAGGTTATGAGGTAATCGTTCAAACGGGAGAAGAAGCTAAAAATCCAAAAAGGAACATTCCGCGAGCAATATTCATATCGTTAACCGCCGTTGTTGTTCTATATTGTTTAATTGCCTTTGTGTCTATTGGTGCCATATTTCCACAAGGTATTGAGTCATGGAAATACATTGGTCAGAGTGGCGAGCTAGGAGTAATGAAGGCAGCTGAATTACTTGTGCCTTACGGCGGATTTATAGTTCTGGGTGGAGGTCTTATTTCAACTCTTGCAGCACTAAACGCAACTACGTTCTCGTCTGCAAGAGTTGCTTTTGCTATGGGCAGGAATTATAACATGCCGTATCAGCTGAGTGCTATTCACAAAAGGAACAAGACACCGTATATTGCAATACTAGTATCTGGAATCATAATGGCAATAATGGCTTATGGGCTTCCTCTAGGGCTGATAGCTACTGCAGCAGGTGTTATTTTTCTCTTATTATTTACTCAAGTTAACTTGGCTGCAATCACAATTCGTAGGATTTACGGAGACAAGTTAGATTACGGGTTTAAGATTCCTTTCTTTCCGGTAATACCTATCATAGGTATCTTTCTAATACTAGGTTTAGCTGTATATCTATTAGTAACTCAGCCTTTAAGCTGGGCGATAACTGTGGTATGGGTGGTAATTGGATTCTTTGTGTATCGAATGTACACATTTAGGAAGGAAATAGATCATTACGCACCAATCGTTACTAGCGAAGGGGATCTAGAGAGAAAAGACTATAGGATTCTTATTCCATATACTCCTGAAGATCCGGATAGATTACTAAAGTATGCAATAAGAGTAGCAAAAGAAAATATCGGAGAGATTAACATTTTAAGAGTTATCACAGTTCCAAAACAAACCCCGCTATCCGCCGGAACAGGTTATGCTGAAATGGCTAGGAAATCATTTGAACCATTAGATAGGCTAATTGACAAGGAGAATATTCTAAATCACTATCTCGTTAGAATATCTCATGATGCAAGTGAAGCGATACTAGCCACTGTCGAAGAACAAAAAATAGATCTATTAATAACAGGTTTTGAAATGTTCAGAAACAGTAAGAAAATTCAAACTATACTAACCTGTGATGTTTTAGCAATATTGTCAGAAGGCAATGAAGAGCTAACATTCGAACCAGATCGGAAAAAAGGACGCAAAGATAAGAAAAATTTGGTCGTTTTATATGATGGTGGCGATCATTCTGAAGTCGTATTGAAGGCTACAAGCTGGTTAGAACGTTCGGGACAGTTCAAAATTATTGTGTTATATATCAATACCAAAAATAATGGCGAGGAAGAAAAAATTGTAAGAATAACAGACATACTAAAACAAAAGGAATATCTTGAGCAAGTTGGTATTGAGTTTAATGAGATTACACTATCAGATAACGATATGCGATATAGTAACGAAGCAGCAGATACAATTATGTCATCTCTGGGTAACTTTCAACCCGATGTTGTCATTACGAGTGCAACTATCTCAAAGTTTAGTTTGTTCAACGATCCTCATTTTCTAAATATGCTATATGAGCTCAAATGCCACGTTATAATAGCCAGACATTTTGCTATTCCAGGGGTACATACTATAAAAACTCTGATCCATAGACTAAGAAATCTCATACTTGAAAAAATTGAAAACCTCACTAAAGCCAGACAAGAATCAACAAGCTAAATACATTAACAGGTTTATGCTGTTAAGCCGTTTTTTGACTACCAATTCTTGTGAAATATTCATAATTCTTTTGTAAGTTGAGGTCATCAAGATTTATATTGCATTAATTTACTTAGGTAAGCCTAATTGTTTTATGTATCTGAAAAAAGTTGTTCCATTAAAACACATTTCACGAGGTAGAAAAAATGAATGAGGATTTTCTATCGGGACGTTGATAAGAAAAAAGTTTCATTATGTGTGTTGATATTTTACCTCATTCCCAGTCTCTTTTCCATCAATGTCCATGGAACACAGAATATAGAACTTGGTTCTAGCGATCAAGTTCTTGTGACAGTTAACATACAGCGAATTCTGGAACAGATTAACTTGGTTCAAACTAGTCTTATAAATCAAGATAACACAAGAGCGTTTGAACACGCATATATTTCACATTCAATAATATTCCCGTCAATTAAAGACAAGCTACTAGAGATAAATCAAAACTCAACTGGTAGATTGGAATCACTTTTAATTGATTTACCTATCATGGTAAAAGCATCATCTAAGATTTCTGAAACAGAAGCCACGATCATTCAAATAAAGAATATCTTGAACGGAATTAATTCATCTATACTTGATCCAAATAGTCCTAATTACAATTCAACACTTTCTTCAACCATTATAGTTTTATTAAATGATACGTCAAAATTTTATCAACTATCTAATTTTGGTAATTCTGATAATCCATCGAGATTAGTAGATTATGAAAACGCTATAGGGATGGTTGATATCTCACGTGCGTTGTACAAAAATATTTCTAATATGTTCGATGATTCTAAACAAAGAGAATTAGAGTCCTTTTTAGGTGACTTGAGAAATTCATTGC
>DATDFS010000155.1:0-2121 GCA_036522495.1 Nitrososphaeraceae archaeon
CCTATGTACGAAGCGTACATGATTTGTTTAAAGTTCTATACTAAAAATACGTTCGCCATTGAACATTCCAGGTATAAGTAGTTGGCGTCTACTGTCGAAATCATAGCTATTGATATTAAAGAAGAATTAGTCTCGCCTAACAATCTTCTTATCATAGCATTATAGGGTTTTGTCAGACAAGTTTTCGATACTGTCCGCCTGGTCTTCGCAAGTTTCTGAACTCTGTCATATGAAATTCAAGTGCCAATTGTATTTATCGGGCCATGTTTGCACAATACCTACATGCATTAATCAAACTCGAGTAACACGAAGAGGGACGAATTACATCTTACAGGCCAAGAAAACATAAACAATTCCACAAATAGACTTATTATATCGTCCACGAGCCAATAGGTGGCTGTTGGGTTCAAAAAATGCAACATACAGACAGAAGAACAAACAAACTAGATATCAAAGGAATTACAAAGATACAGATCTTGACCAGCATTCTTATTTCGGATCGTAAGGGTGATGTAGATATTTTAATTTTATGGGTAGCAAAAGCTTCTGTTGGCACAGATTAATTGTACAAGGATATTGCAGAATCTTCAAAGCTGTTAAACTTACACAACTCTATGACCTAGCCGTTTATGTAAAGAATCGTATAAGTTTCCAGCATGCAGCTAATTCTTGCCGAGCTAATATGTCAGATGTTTTCTCCTCGAACTAGGGTCTCATATTTCTGTGCAATTAATCGCGCTTTCTCCTCATGATAGGGATCGGACAGATCTTTCTAACTATATTCACTTGTGCAGCTGAACGGTTCGAAGATATCTTCTGTAATCAATCATCAATCATCATAGTTCTCTAACATCCTGTTGAAAACAAATAGATATTTTTGTGAATGATTTTGATTCAGCAGTCATCATTTACTCTCCTTAAACAAATAACAACATGACAGTTGCTTCTGATGGATCAAAACTCTTTTATGTTATTTTGTAAAAATTCCGGCATGGCATCAAAGGGCGACGAACATTTACATCATCCCGTGTGTGAAGTTTGTGGAAAAGAATTTAGTGATACCCACCAACTAAGTATGCATATAGATGAAATACACAGAAATAATAACAATTAGATCTTGTGTATAGGCAAGATTGCACCCACTATTTTTTGCCCCTTTTTGCAAATCTTACCACATTGATGCATAACAATAATAAATTCTATTCAGCACTGAACAAAATACGTATATATCTTCTGTATAGTCATATATGACATATTTGAAGGCAGAGGAATTTTCAAAGAACATACTGTCCCTACATGAAAAGATTAGATTTGCGGGGTTAATTGAAAGATCAGGACGATTATATGCTGGCGGTATAAGGGAAGGAAGGGAGGAGTATCTTAAGGGGAAAAAAACTGAAGTCAGCTTGGCCCAATCTGCATATATCATAGATTTAAGACAAATCTTTACACAGGAGTTAGGTGGCTTAAAATGCGTTGTTTATGGTTACGAAAAAGTTAAGCTATTTAGCATACCAGTTAAGGACCATATACTTGTGTTTTCTGCTGATAATCCCGTTAGCATAGAAGATTTGGTTGACAAGGTACTAATATATATTAAATCAGTCGAATCGAGTCTCCTATTATATCCACCATCCAACATTATAAACAGTGAAAAAAAAGAAATATTGAGGAATCTCCATGAATCCGGCATATCAGAGGAAATTATTGCTGAGCATCTTGACCTCAACGTTGGTACTGTCAGGATGTTAATCGGCGAGATGTAACCCTAATGCAAACACAGAACCTAATATTAGCTGCCGATGTCCCTCAAAAATGGGTCGAGGTCCTGTATATTGTGTTTAAGAAAAGAAAAGAAAAGAAAACTAGGGATTCGGGAGGAACTTGAAGTGTTTGTATTTTGTGCTTATCATGATGATTCCTATTATAGCAATTGCAAAGACAACTGCACTAACTGTACCAAACTCTGGTAACACTTTTGAACCAGCTATTTCTATCACGCCAGTACCTTTGTCAAAATCAATAGATAAAGTCCTTGCTTGTGCGTTGCTTTTGACTTCTTGTACTCTTTGCCATGGCTGACTATCTTCGAATATTACATAAGGGCTATCCTGATTTCCT
>DATDFS010000156.1:0-9228 GCA_036522495.1 Nitrososphaeraceae archaeon
TTGCAGTCAACTATGAACATCGGGGTATGTTATACTATTTTTGTTGTGAAGGATGCAAAGGAATTTTCATTAGAAAGCCGAAAAAATACTCTAAATAACTGCAACAGAGATTTATGCGTCAATAATCCATTATGAACTGTGGAAAAGGGTTCACTACAATTTCTTCACCTTCACATTTTCTTTGTATTTGACTTCTTGTCCATGACTATAACTTACTACCCCATAATAAAAAGCAGTCGAGAATAATGTACATACGTTGTATGGTACGTGAAAATAGTTGACTGTGAAAGATGATGTTATAGATTTCATCGAATGCTGAAAGGGAAAATTGAAATTCAAAAAGAGTTCCCCAGGACCACGCCTTTGAACAAGAGAAATGAACACTTGGTTTGACCTGACGTCGCACATGTTGCTACTGAGGTAGAAAAAATAAAGATATGGCGTATGATTATACATCAAAATGGATAATGTCTCTATTTATGCAATGGAACAAGAGTAATTGATCTGGGCAATATTGGCACAGAAGGAGCTATTCCTGTCATGGAAGGGAAATCCTGTTTTGTTCAGAACACTTGGTGGTATAAACGCACTTCCATTATGTATAGCCAGGATATAGAAGCAATAATTCGAGTTGTCGGTCAATCCAGCCAATTTTTGGGGGATTAAATATTGAAGATATACAATCATCCCAGGCATTAGAGACAAGACAATATAGGTTTAGCAAGAACTTGGATACGCTTATTCCATGATGATCATCATGGGACAGCTATAATCACTCTTGCAGCTGATAAATGCTTTGAAATTATTGATAAAGAAAAGATTAGATATTATAAAGGTGGTGATATCAGAGCGGGTTCTGCTGGTTACACTGTTTTCAAAATCTTGCGGGCTGATTGTAATGACAGCCTCGGATCTATTTACAAAGGGAGAATGGGGTTAGAAAACAATCCTTACAAAAAAGAAAGATCAATAAAAACCAATCAAAGAGAACTGCGAAGCACTCTTGCAGGGGTAATTAGGAAAGCAGACGTGTTTATAGGTGTATCCGGAAATGGAATACTGATACGATAAAATCGATGGACGAAGAAGGCATAGTATTTGCCCTTAGCAATCCTGATCCTGAGATACCTTCTCGTAATGCATTCTACCGTTAATAAAAGTTCGCTAACAACCATCGACATATTTCAACTCAAAATATTAATAAAGTGTTAGCGAATTAATGTTAATTGGTATAGAAGCATGAGTAAAAATTGTGGCTACTGTTCGATCAGATTTTCCCAACCAAGTTAACAATGCGCTAATATTTCATTCTATACTTAGGGCATTGTTAGATCTTCGAGCCAAGAGCTTGTAAGCGGATACATCGGTAGCTATTTCTGACCCAATTGTAATTCTCATGGGAGACAATCGCTTAAACGAAAATTATATCATAACTAATGTAAATGATCCTCGAATTCCCTCCATAGTTACTCAAATACTGAAGAAGCCTCTCGAAAAGGTATGACAAAAAAGAGCTAGGACAACAGTCAACGCCTAGCCTAGACTGGTTACCAACGTTTATTGTTGACAGAAACTAATAACTACAGCACTTCAATGTTTCTTCACACTATTTTGAGATCCTGTTCTTTGATAATGTTCATTTAGTTCTGATATCTATGTTTCTCTGTAATTCTATTGCGCCGACAAATAGCAGCATACCACCGATGAAATTATTATACCCATACCATTCTCGGATCAAGGATAACGCATATATCTTTACTGGAAAGAATAGAACAAATGGTCGGTCACGATCAGCTTGACTTATGTATCAGATAGCTAATTAGGTGGATTGTTCGCAATGGCATTAAATAATAAAAACACGCTTTTTAAACCGTTCTTAACAGCGGGCATAATAATCATGGTGTTTGGTGGAATATGTATTTGGATTGCTGAGATGATCGGCTTACAAGAGGAAGGTGAAGGTTTTCGAATAATAGGGTGGAGGTTTATTATTGGTGGAGCAGTGTCAATTTCTATCGGATTTATACTAAGACATTTTGCCTATATTTACAAACATTTACAATATTTTTGGAGCACATTTGTATATAGGCGTAGACGTAGTAAATATGACGATTTGTACAAACCCTAATAGCGGGAGACATTGGTTATTATGATATCTGAAACAGTTCTTCGGCCTCTATAATGTTTTCAGAGCTTAGCATGATGTTTCCATAAATTTGTAAAGTTAAATGCCTCACCGGCTCTCTTTCCTCAACTCAGAAATCAATTTAAGAAAGATGACGATAATATCACTCTCCATAAATATCAATTCTTTAATCTGAGCGTATATGTTTAGAAAATGTACCCTTTTTCTATTGTTGTAGAAGTGTGATCATTTTTCCTATAGCTAACAGATCATTTTCTATCAGAATCGAGAGGTATTTTTCTAGCATTGGAGGATTTGAAGAAGTCTTATACATCAGACGTGTCTTACAAACTCCATATAGAACATTGGCGCTCCCTAAGACTAACGCGATTATCTCAATTTTGTACCTGTATCTCACATAATTTGAATGATAGATAGTTTGTATAACAAATATGAATTTTAAAATTATAATCCAAGCCTAGTTCATCATTTTCGGTTGTTGAACAGACGTTGGAAATTGAAATACATAACTCATATGTAAATTGGCAGCCGACGGTTACGATAAAAGTCATGATTGTCTAGTATCTTGCCTTGAAGCGGCTCGGCAAATGAAAGACGATACCGCCTTTCGCCTCATTCTCATTAATCATGTATCATTTATCCAAATATGCTCGATAGCGTGTAACGGAATTAGTTCCCTGCGGAGAATAGAATTTGTGCTCTCTTGCTTATATAATGTAATTGTAACAAAATCAGCTACAACCTGAACGTTAATAGTTTCACAAGTTTCGCGGACCTTCAACGCGTCGAATTCCTCGATTATTTCGGTGATTGGTTTCGCAAAGGGTCTTATAGCATACAGAATAATCACATTACCGACTCCTGTTCCATGAAATTTGATTATCATCTTTTTTTTAGAATTCATCAATTCTTTCAAGACAAAGATATGTTATAAATATGATTAATAGGCACACAGCTATTCGAGACCAGTTTGAAACTCATTTAACAACTTTGAGCGTCTCAAACATGCAGAAACTAAAATAGATATCCAATATAATTATTCTATTAAGAAGACGCGGGCTTGACTACAGCAACAAAGGTTCTGGTTATTGGTATATTGCTAAATATACTTTAGCGGTAATGAAACAAACAGATTGTCTTCGCAAAAATTTATTAAAAGCCTATTAAAATAGAATGAACGACATATATGACACTCCCAAAAGGCTATACATCCTCACAATCTAGTAAAAATAGGAGTTTTAACGACTGGTGGACAACTGTTCCAGAAGAGTTGAGACAGAAAGCTCGTGGAGGAGATGAAGCGAATAAACCACTACTAAATCAAATCAACTACGTTCTACTGCATCTCCATCTGGCCGGCAAACATGATGCAAAGCCAAGCCACAACGAGCTAAAGGATTGGTTACACGATGGTCAGGTAGACGTTCTTAGAATGAATGCAAAAAAATAAGGTAAGAAAAAACAACACCACATAATATTTTTTATTCTATGCATATCGGTTGAAAATACGCCATTCAAGAAAATGAAGATGGTTGAGTATCAAAAAGTAAATAACACTGTAATTCGTAAACAATACATGTTTGGACTTGAAAGATATCTTACAAGTCTGTCAGGCCTCATCAGAAAACTGAAAATACGAAATAACCTTGAATATAGTAAGAATAGATGTCACATATGCGGTCAGATTTGCTACAACGAGAAGGACTTGGACATACACACGATAAACGAACATCAGAATACGACATCTACGAATTCATAATCCATTTCAAGTCCGAGCTGGGCAGTTGTTGTCTCCATAGGATCACGACTCTTCCAACAGTCTTTCTTCATTAGATAACAATACTTCAAAATCCTACACAACCAAGACACTCACTTGATTAAAGGTGATCGTGTCAGCGGAAAAGCTGTTTTTGATCATTGCTGAAAACACTTATCCAAAGTTTGGACGAGATTTAGATAGTCCTTGTACCGACGGGGACTCATTGTCTCAGGCGGCGTAAACCTTAGACAAACGCCAGATCGAATGAAATTAAAAATACACTTCGATCCCTTCAAATTCCCCTCATAGAGAATAAGCGTTGTTTGTGTTTCTATACCTTTGATATAATTAAGATACTACAAAAAAGTGTTATTAAAAAGAGGTTGGAGTTGTCCATTAGGCTTGGTAGCCATTTGTAATAGTACAACAGAATGTGCAACGCAGGAGCGTTCTTAGAACCGAGAGACCCTGAGACCCCCTTTAAGGACAACTCTAGATGGCATTTTACTTATATTAATATTGGTCCTCTCTCCTTCGTCGCTTGTGTATGTAAACAATGTCCTGTGGGACGTGTACATGTTACAAACATATTGCTGTTGGTAATTCGTTATCGCACTTAATTTGCCGTACATTCTGCTGGCATTTCTGTATATTTCATGTCAATAAACTAAGCCAGCAGCTTTTGTAACATCAGAAACATTTCTATACTGTTTATCTTCTATCCTTTGCACAATCGACAATAGATCTCCATTCGCATTTTTTTGTTGTTGTACAAATTTAACTATCTTATCTTTAGTTGTTGGAAAATCAAGATCTTTTAAAATTTGTCCTAAAGATGCAGTCTTTGAATAACTTTCTACATTTACTTCCTTTCTCTGACCCTCCACACCTCCCTGCTCGCTTATCACCTTTTCAACTTCACCTGAAACATCTTCTTTTGGTATCTGCTGGGGATCTCCTCTATTGCTATTATTGCTATTATTCGAAGTCTGTTCAAATGTCCTTGCTGCATTGACTGCCATTCTCGAAAAGTCTTTAGTACTGTCTTTTGTTTGCTGCATTGAAGTTTTAAATGCTCCCATATTGGCAGATACAGTGTTGTTCACTAACCTTGTTGCTGTAATGACATTCTCTGCAAAGTTGCTAACCATCTTTGAATAGATTTCGGTCATCCTTCTTGGAGATAGCCACCAGGCATAATTGGTTTTGTATATATTCTCTGCAAAAGGAGCCCATAGTGATTGAAGTGAATTGATAATCTCTTTTTGTGATTCCAGATAATTATCAGCTATTTCCATAGCAGCTTGAATAGTTTGTTCTCGCGAGTCATTTATTATTTGAGCGTATTGCGGAATCTGACTTCTTGCCTCGTCCATCAATCTCCTAATGTTAGCTTTGGTTTCATCTAGCAATACAACACCACTAGTGTATGCTGCATTTTGGATTTTTTCTTTCTCCTCCACATTCTGCGTATGCGGGTAATCTTCGATTGTTGTTGATGATAGTGTAGCAGCAGACGATTCTCCTTCTGCTGCCAAAGAAGTGGATTGAGGAAGAGGAGAAGACAATACCTTCAATTCAGTTTCTGATCGAACTTCTTTCTCTTTTTTCTGCAGCGGCATCCTCAGTTCAGTTTCTGATCGAACTTCTCCCTCTGATGTAGGAGTTGTGGTAACTGCAGTAATAATAGCTTCATCTTCATCTACAGTTATATCATCTACAATCACTTCTTGATTCGGCGAGATATTATCAGTTACTATTTTATTTTCTTGTCTGTTGGTATAATCATCTGCCGTCGCAGAAGTGACTTTAATATCTCGGTCTGTATTGATATTATTATTTTCTTTACTCATAATGCTGCTACTTGTAGACTCTTCTTTTTCTTTCTTGTTAACTTTTGATTTGTAGCCTTTGGGTAATGTCATGGGTGATATAATATGGACGCCATTATCTAAAAACATTAACAATATACATCTATCTATCACCACCATAATCAGCGGCTTTTACTTGTCAATGATATATCATCGATATTTTTTACCCACTCATTAGCAACTCTCATATTATCCTCTTGCATAACAATTCCATTCAGACATGGAGATTCTAGAAGACAAAATAATTGCAAAATATCTATTTGAAAAATACTGTACAAATCCGAAAAACTGGAATTTTGTTATCTCAAGATCAGGGTTGAGTGATGGATTCTTCGACGCAACCGTTTCAAATCCTGATGAAGTGTGGCAGCTCAAGATAGATTCAATTTACAAACCAGTTCCAATGATGATTGGGACAAAGGTCGATCTAGATTCTGCGATGATACAAAGAAGGATTAGCCCTAATACGGCTCCCTTTGGATTCAGAAAGCTGGATGCACCCGTGATAATGGACATTTTTAAGAAGATGAGTGAAGAACAAGAGCAACAAAAGAATATTCATGCAGAAACGGATCTTAATAATTACCTGCACTCTATTCTTGGTTCCCTTAAAACTGTAAGGCCTATAAGAGGAAAAAACTATGCGTATGGACCTTTTGTCTTTACTGAAAGAAATCCAGCAAACACAGATGAATATCAAAAGCAAGTCTCCGAAAAATTGGCTTTCAAACTTCGTGATAATTTGAGAAGTAAGTATTTAGGCTACGGCTAGAAGACTGAACAAAATTTTAATGCCATTTATATGAGTGCTAGAGAAAGACCATAAGCGTTTGTCATCGCAGCAATCGACGTATTAGCCAAATCATCTGTTCAATCTCCAGTTTTGGCCCAGACAAGTTCAATCTCATTTGCTGGAACATAGGGTCAAATTAGTGGAGAACTCTGGTCGACATAACGAGCAAGATCCTAATGCCACTGCAAATCCATCAACCTGGCTCAAAATACAATGCATTAGGCACTAGATTTGTGTGATAACAGGGACATATAATTATTAACAACCATGTAGTAGTGAATGCAAAAATAGTAGATCCAACATTTGTAGATGGGAATAGTTTTACGTGGCGAAGGTAATAGGAACTGCTATCTAAAGCGATATCGAAGAATAATAATGTTCAACAACCTCTTCTTTCCGTTCTGAAACCACTTGTAATTGGAAAGTCTTCTAAACTGGACGTTGGGGGACCTACTATTCCCTTGGCAATCAATTTGGACTTATTGATATTATGACAATGGGCATTGTAAATCAGATAGGTAGATTACTGCTATCATCAGGAGCTGGATTTTCTATCCTTGCATTGACATGCATAAAGCCGTTGGTAGTAGCGTTATTTTGACTGCATATAGAGATGGCCATATTCTAAATTTAAAGACGACGCTCACATCTAGAACATTTCCATTTCTTCCCACACGATCATCCGCACTAGAACCTCCTCCGTCCCTGCCAGTACCACCAAAGGAAAACTAGCATAGTCCGTTGTCATAATATACTAAACCGACATTACACGTTAATGAATTCGAGAAGCAAATAATGTGTTTGTCCTACTCCGCTTTTTGGACCAGCTTTTTCAAGTCCCAGGGAACAGGATTGCTGGCTTGTCAAACTTCTGACATAACAAACATTGAATCTCAATTAAAGAGCGTAGGTAAAGCTGATTTATGAAATTGAAGATATAGAATCGTGTGATACAAACCATATCGGAAATGCTCCACCAGGTATGAATTATTTCGGATCGAATCCAGGTCTCCTGTCAGCACTTCGATAGATTCTATTCCAATAAGTAAAAAAGTATACTAATATTGAAGACATGGGCTATTTTTTCCTTGAATAGATATAGTTTTTTAGCTGCTTGTTATTCTTTTATTTAGGATCTGTATAAATTGGTCTAGCTTGTCCTTAGGTATAACCGCGCCGCAGGCTTTATCATGTCCTCCACCACTTCCACCTATATCCGATGCAATGTCGTTTACCAATCTTCCAAGATGCGGTTTGCAATCCTTTGATCCGCGTATAGAAATAATATAGGAATTAATATCACCCTTTAATTTGTAGACCATCGCAACAGGCCTTTCTGAAGCCCCCAGAACAGAGTTGACGATCATGCTAGCAGATAAATCAAGATTACCCTGCATGTATGCCAAATTATCCATTCTCACTGTGGATTCCTCGATTTTCTTGACAGCCTCTGATACTTTTTTCGCGTATTTTTCAGCAATTGAAAATCCATCTTCTATCTCATGAGGGTACTTCATATCAGCGAGCGTGTCAACAATCCTGCACAGAAATTTACTGTCATGCTGGCTTGCTGAAATCATATAAGAAAGAGCAGTAGCCTCTAACATCAAAAACTGGCGGTCAAATCTAGACACGATAGACGTGGCAATAGGTTTGTTTTCCATATAATCGGTAAGAGCTCCAGCTGCTGCAAAGAATGCAGCATGTGATTTGAGCTTCTTTTTGAATTTATTATAGACCTGAATGCTCGTGCACTCTTCCACTGTATGGATTAACACAACCCCTAGCTTCTTCAGAGCTTGGGCAGTTTCCATACTTAAGTCATGGTGGTCGATGTATGTTACCTTGGACCCACTGGACACAATTTTGCCAACAATTTCTAAAAATTTTCGCTCATTCTTTTTGCTTAGTCCTAAATCACAAACAAAAAATCTATCAGTTCTTCTTTCTGTTGCAGATGAAAGAGCCAATTTCTGCAAATTTTGGATGATATTTGCATAATCGACCAGGACAATAACAGACTTCGTTTTAAATGCTGCCTTAATTAACGCAGCCGACGATATACCATCGACATCCTCTTTATGAGAAAGGCAAACTATTCGTGACATGACTAATTCTAAATGATATAGATCTTTTGGTGTTTTTTATTGTCCAAGATATGCATTTTTATCAAGACAACCATCATTTGAAGAAGCATTTATTTTTCTTAATGATGTCGTCTTGTAATATATACGGCATGGAATCATGCACAGAGCAATCAGAGAATGCAAAAATCTCGAAAGCTGCATTCCAAGGATGAATTATGATTTTATTTGGCACCTTTTTAAGCGTAAATTATCAATTAATAAATATATCGAAATGCGGTTTTGTCAAATTAGAAGAGAACTGAGTGCTATGAAAAATTGGCTTATGATAAGCGCCGTTATCCGGCAATACTGCAGGAAAGGCGGCAAAGTCGATCGATAGACTTTGATCATACGGTTCTTTTAGATAATCACCCCCAATCTCCAAAACGATTAATGAAATGAAATGAAATGAAATGAAATGAAATGAAATGAAATGAAATGAAATGAAATGAAAAAAAGAAACCCTAACTGTCATACACAGGACCAAAACCGCAACAACAGCCAAGCATGAATCACCAGTGTTCTTTACGTAT
>DATDFS010000157.1:0-5971 GCA_036522495.1 Nitrososphaeraceae archaeon
TTCTATTAGAAAACAATCTATTAGAATATCAAGAAGGGACACAATTCTTTAGGACAACGGAGAAGGGGATACGTTTTTTACAGATGTATAACCAATTCGACGAAATGATGTCTATTGAGAGTGTAAGAAAATAGTAACAAAATAGTCTCCTTCCATCACTTATTTTCTTTGGTTGATGTGTTTGCAACAAACAATCTTTTCAATTTGATTTGAATTGTCATCTAAAATCTGTTTATAAGAAGGAGAAACGAGATGTTTAGATGCAAACGATGATAAAGTTATCGAGATTGTAGGTGATTTGCTATTAATCTGTAAAGATGATCCAGAACCTGTTTGTTTAGAGATATTATTGATTGGCCTGGTTTGATCATGATGTTTATCACTTTTGTACTTTCATGAAGAAATGGACCTATGACTTGGGTTACAGAAAATACCTATTCCTGCAATCAAAATAATAGAACCAGCGATTACAATGATATAACTGCGTTTCGTAAGTTCTCATATAATATATGATGCCTAGATCTTATTTTCTTGTTTGTTTATTAACGCTGAAAATATAAACTTTATAATTTTATGCGGCGTAGAAACCATGCTATACAGTTAAAGATTTGTAAGACTATAATACCAATGATTTATTGAAAGAATCAAAGTACGATAGACTGGCTAATACAATACAATACAATACAATACAATGTTCCGTATTCTGAATAAGTCTGTCTAGGATACCATTATTCCTACATAAGAAGAGTAATCACATATTCACGGTAAGGAAGGCAGCACATAGTTCTACTTGTATTAAGACAATATGAAAAACAAAAGCTATCGTATGTTTGTAGAGAGTGGTTGTTAGAAGCTTATTACCTCAGGATGTTTATGCAGTTATCAAATATTCATTCCTCATTATACTACTACTCTTCAGAAGTTTGCTGCTAGGGTAAGTGTTACTATCTATATTGGAGAAGATAATTTCTTCATTCGTAGTATTACTTAGCAATACCAGGAGCTTATTCATTGGCATCATAGATTCACCAAGATTCAAACTAACTAACTAACTAACAATCTATCCATCTATCCATGTATCTATCCAATGCTTCCAGTATTATACAGACAAAGTAAACTTACATAAGAAGAAATATCTGAAATTATCAACTGGAGTAGAGGTACTATCTCAGATAGATAGTATGTTCTATCAGGATAAGGAGAGAGAGCCCCAACAAGACATGATACGAAAGATTTCCGACCACTTGTAAAAAAGATATCAGAAATCCTTCCTCCCATTATCTGTAGTTGTTTTTGCTGACAAAGGTATTGATAGTGAAGATAAATCATGTTTTAGTCAGATAAGAAGAAGAACTGCATGCAGTTAGTATGTATGATACCTGCAAGGTATGAATATGTACCTATATGGAGAACATACGGTAAATACAGAAAAGAAATGAAACATGGTTATTCCAAATTGTTGTACAATCAACAAAACAAGGAAGAAACCATAATGTCAGTTATAAAGAGACTATTGGTGCATATATTGCATCAAGGTTAGTAAGAACACAGAATAGAGATATCATTCATTCAAATGCATCGCTTATAATATGCACAGACTAACCAATCTCATTATAATAGTCGATGGTTTCTACAGAGCCTAATTTTAATAAGATGACATGTTTGATAATGCAGTCATTTGATTTTTTGTATATCTTTTTTCGTCTATTTTTGTCTCTAACTTTGATCATTATTCTTTTGACGTAAAACTCAGTATTGCATGCCTTTCCATAAAACCCTTTCTGATCATTCTTTAATGTATCGGCCAGTAAAAGTAAGAAACACATCATTTAGAGTAGGATTCCTCCTTTACCAATTGCGGTAATTACCCACATTGATTCTATTCTGTTTGGATCAAGACTCAATGTTCGCTCATCAAGAAAAATCACTTTAGGTCATGTATAAGACTCCTTGCAATCTCAAATCCCCTGCACATTACACCAGAATATTCCTTGACTTGATCATCCTTTCTTTCAGTCAATCCTACTACTTCTATTATCCCAGCTACCAATTTTCTCGTGTCACACCATACTGTAAGGAATGAAGTTTTAGATTTTCATATTCCGGAGCATATCATCACGCTTGGAGCCTGAAATACATACCTATGTTAGCTCTTATTTTTGCCTGCTCCTTTGTGATACGATAACGATTCACAAAAGCAATACCAGAGATAGGCTTAAGCAGAGTTGCAAGTATATGAAAGATCGTAGTCTTACCAGTGCCGTTTGAGCCCAACAGACTGAAAGCCTCATTTTCACAAATATCGGGATGCTCATTGACCGGTAACCAAATTCTCCCATCGTTTGATGAGATTCGAACCGTTATCAATTAACCTAATCAAGCATAGCCAGATATTATGCCCTTATGTGTAGGTAATGCTACAGTATAAAAAAGTAAAGAATGCATACAAAGAAGGTAGGAAGGATCACTTACCTATCTTAAACATCTTTGTCCCACATACAGTACAAATTCCTTGGGTTGCAGGCTTTCCATTTTTCATTGTAACCTTTTTTTCATCTTTCATTGATCTTTTTGACTTGCATTTAACACAATATGCTTCCATGGCAATGCAAATAGTTAAGCAGAATAAAAAGATCTGTGTATAAAATGATTGTCATAAAGCCTAGATGGACTTCTCCTGAGATGTCAGTGGGGTCCCAATCCAAGCAACATATATATAAATTCTACAATTCAAAGGTACCCAAAATATATGATATGTATATAGTTTTAACCTTAAATTATTGAAAATACTACAAAATTAATTACAAATCTGATCAGTATATGCAAACTTGTCTCATACCGCATGTCCTGACCTAATTAGTACTCTAATGGCAATTAATATCTGTCTACATATTCTATTCGCTGTTGCTACGTGATGTTCGTCATCTTACTTTTGGATAGCAGTAGTATTGCTATGAACGTTTTTTATATGATTTTTCAATTCTCCCATACTTCCTCCAACATCGACATTACAAGATGGGCATCTCCATTTTACTCCAACAATTCCCATGTGTAGGCTTTGACGACATGACATATACGAGTTACCTTTTTTCATAAATGACAGAAGACGGGTCTTTATAAAACGACATCATGACCTTCATAATTATGCGATATTTTAAATTAGGAAGGACATGGCAAGCTTATTTATCTAAATGAGTGCAAAGGCCTTCCATGATAAAGTCTTAAGATTGATGAAAGAACATCATGATTGGTTTAATAGCTCAATTCCTCTTATTGCCAGTGAAAATATTCCGAGCCCGGCTGTAAGGGAAGCAATAATGTCAGACTTTGGTAATAGATATGCCGAAGGATGGCCTGGTGACAGGGTTTACGCAGGTTGCATTTACATAGACCAAGTGGAGATAATTTGCAATGATTTAGCAAAAAAAGTTTTCAGATCTGAATTTGCAGACTGCAGGGCTACATCTGGCGTGGTTGCAAACCTTGCAATTTATGCTGCGTTTTCAAATCCAGGTGATTATATGATGGCTGCTTCTATTCCTAGTGGAGGACATATTTCGCATGGAAAGAAGGAACACTCTGGCACTGCAGGCCTTGTCCATGGATTGAACATTGAACACTACCCTTTCTCGAAGGAAGAGATGACAATAGATGTTGATGCTACAAAAAGAAAGATTGAGGAAATGATCCACGATGGCAAAGCACCAAAGATAGGAATGTTTGGAGGCAGTTTGTTTCTTTTTCCACATCCTGTAAAAGAACTGTCGAATTTTATGCATGACCACGGTATGTATATTAACTATGATGGAGCCCACGTTGCTGGACTGATAGCTGGTGGGGAATTTCAAGATCCATTAAAGGAAGGAGCAGATTCCATGACTATGAGCTCACACAAAACCCTCTGGGGACCACAGGGCGGGATCATTGTATCATTCGAAAAACATGCGGATGTAATCAAGAAAGCAATTTTCCCGGGTAACACCAGCAGCCATCATCTGCATCATGTCGCTGGAAAGGCTATTGCATTAGCAGAATCATTAGAATTTGGAAAAGATTATGCAAAGCAAGTAATCAAAAACGCTAAGGCGCTTGCAGAAGCTCTAGTAGGATATGGTTTTGGAGTGTTAGGTGAAAAACGAGGATATACCGCGTCACATCAGATTGCAGTAGACGTTTCAAAATTTGGTGACGGTGGTAGTGTTGAAAAAAATCTGGAAAAGGCTAATATAATTTTGAATAGACAATTACTGCCCGGAGACATCAAAGCAGGACGGCATTATATGCATCCAGGTGGAGTAAGAATTGGTGTTCCTGAAACAACCAGATTAGGAATGAAGCAAAGTGAGATGAAAGAGATTGCCCATTTTATAAAGCGTGTGGTTGTTGATCTGCAGGCTCCCCGTATAGTCGCAAAAGATGTCGCTGACTTTAGAAAGCAATTCCAAAAAGTTCAATATGCATTTGATAATACATTGGGTGCATACGAATATATAAATCTGGTCGGTGCCGCCAATCGAATTTTATAACGAATAATGTTTAACTATGACTCAAGATTCTCCATAGATACGAATAAGTTCAGGGACTTGAACGGTTTTCCAGTCAAGAAATCTATTTCGATTATCGAATGTATATTGTGTAGATGACTGTATGCATCTGTGACTGAAACGATCTCTCCACACATACGACATCTTACCGGTTTTGCCATTCGTGGCTGTTTTTTATCTGTTGTTCATTATGCCTCAATCAATCCTCTTCATCTATCGCATGTTCGATTTCCATGCCGTTAATGTATTTATGTAGTTGACTTGCATTGACTGCTCCAACAAATTTATCCTCACAATAAAATCTATAGTCAACTACCCACCCTTAAATAGTGTGGGCTTCCTGCGCGCAATGGTGAAGTCATTCAAGAGGTTTCAACCTTTACAAGATATATCGTATTCACATCTTTTTCCAGCATTTGCATTTTTATACGTGCCATACTTACCATTCTTGATTATTTCACTTCCTTAGCCTAAGTCCTCACACAAACTAATAATTAGTTTATCCTTTATTGCATTATGGGTTATTGGCATGTGTTCGCAACCTGATGTTGATGTCTTCATCTTAGGTAGTTAATTCGCTCCACCATTGCCTGACTGCTTCCTTCCTTACAGGCTTTTGATCACCAAGATATTTTGCAATGGCCTTTACGATCTGATATGCCAAAGATGTTCGCTGATCTATTGCCAAATATCTAGCTGTTTTACCATGTTTGCAGGAATTCTTGTCGTTACGTCTCTTCGTTGACTCATACTAAAGCAGATTTTGGCAAAGGTATTACCTACCAATCCAAAGTATCATTGGCCTCTCGATGCATGTGATAGCTCGATAACATTCGATATTACCAACCACTTAAGTACCTATACAACCTCTCTTAGTCACTCCAGTAAAATTGGTGTCGAAGCGACTAGAGTATTTCTCTCCTTCAATATACTAGCTGTACTGAAATTCTGGTTTCGCTAGTGTATCACATATGTTACGACAAAACATTTTTTACTTTAGGGAAGGTATTACCAACAATCACATTGTTATAAAGCATTGTATCACTGTAGTGGGAGAGGGTAGGTAAGAGTTTACATTCAGACAAGAATGTCAAGGGAAACGAAACAAATGAATCATAAGAAAAGTGATAACCTAAGGTGTTGTACTTTTTATTGTGTTGCAAACACATCAACCAAAGAAAATAAGTGATGGAAGGAGACTATTTTGTTACTATTTTCTTACACTCTCAATAGACATCATTTCGTCGAATTGGTTATACATCTGTAAAAAACGTATCCCCTTCTCAGTTGTCCTAAAGAATTGTGTCCCTTCTTGATATTCTAATAGATTGTTTTCTAATAGAACTGTCAGGTATTCCTTTAACTGTGCATAAGACAGAAATGCTTTGTACATTATCCTTGTCTTGGTAGCTCCTCCACCGTTGGCA
>DATDFS010000158.1:0-35494 GCA_036522495.1 Nitrososphaeraceae archaeon
GTGTTCATGTTTGCCGTAACTGCAGGTGTCTTCGCAGTGTTTACCGCACTTTTGTTTGTAGCAAGGAGAAAAAGGTATTCACAAGGATTCAAGTCAGCAACAGAAGGGTACAAATCTCAGTCTTCAGAAACCAGTCGATAATCGGTAATGCCGCAGCATACAACCGCGAACGAACCCCTTCCCAAGTTTTTTTAACACATTAAGAAGGTTTTGTATTCTAAATCACCGACTTTATACATCGAGCATGGTCCATCCATTAGTAGGCAGATTTATAAAAGAAATCATATTAGAAGATATATCATATACCACTACTTTTACAGTAATTAGATTTTCATAAAAATTATGGCTGAAATGTAGTTGTTTGTATTGTTCTATAAAGAATATGAATTAATCATTACTATTGATTACACACTGTTAGGCATTTATAAGAGAAATAATTGTGGCATTTACAGAGCACGTTTCAGAAAATAGAACTAAAATCGTTCATACCACTAATTTATGCGTCACTGAATGTAAACCAGCCATTCCTTTTTTGCCAATCCGATTAAGCTGTAATAAATCACAATAGTTTTAGTTATACTTAATCACATTTAAGAAAACTTAATGCCTACGGCACTAACATTATTATACATATTTGACACCAGGATTTCCTTCAGCAAATAACGATGATAATTACTATAAACGATATAGTTTGTACATGCCGATCTACCAATGGTTTCACAAAAATAGATCGATACTCATAGCGTTGAGCGTTATCAGTATCATACTTCTGTTTTTTCTTCATCTTTTTACCATCACAATTCAAATTTCGCTGAATTCAATTCCTGCGGGGATCATACAGATTATCACTATTATACTAATTTCATTATCATCTCTTTCAGTAATCTGGAGGGGTCTGGTACCTGTCGTCATATGTGGTCTAGGCATTACTTTGATATATGGTGGAATTGTTATCCCATCCTACGCACTTACTCTACCTACTGAAAGTTACTTCAAGGGAATAAGAATATTAATTGATCAACAGATTATATCGATGGCTACGGAAGGTTACTTTTTTCTCGGAATTGCAATGGTTGTCCTAAGTATGATAATTGCATACAAACCCACTCTACTTTATGTCAAAAACAGGCCTAAACCTTTGCATTCTTTATGGACAGACTATCAAAAATGGTACGACAATGTGCAGCTTGCTGGCGGTTATACTGAACCGAATGTACCGCTTAAGACCCTAATGAGTGAACAAGAAAAATACCTTTTATGGCGCTATGAATATATTTTAACTAGTATCTATGACACGCCTTATCTTGTCAAGCCAGATGGCTTTGTTCCAAAGAGGTCCACCATTTTAAGGGATAAGGAAAGCGGTAGAATGATTGGTGTAGCAAGATATAGTGGATACTTTATGTGAAATTATAGAACGAGACTAAGAGAAGACGTTAAATTTAGTCATTATTGCTTTTTTCAAAAGTAACATTTAATGGACATGAATTGACATGGACAATATTCCCATATTTAGCAAGTAGTACAATATCCAATAAACGTATAATTTCTAAATATTTCTGTGCAGCTGCACCCAAATCAAGGGTTGAGCACTAAAACTACGAACGCAACAATAAAGATTAGCCAAATATAAATATCTAAAACAGACTAAATCTTCAGATGACTCAGCTGGATGATGAAGTTTGGAAATGTTTTAGATGTGATTTATATTTCGAATCGCGCGAAACTGCTAGTCTTCACGAATCATTAACTCATCATAAATTAAGAAAAGTTGTGAGATTTAAGCACTGACATGCATATATAGTGTTTATGATGATTATTCTATAGACTAATGGCGGATACCAAATTTACCATTGTTCGTCTAAACCTAGATAATAATAAGTTTGAAATTCTAGTGAAACCCGATCCCGCCTTAGAATACAAACTAGGCAAAAGAACTGATTTATCAAGTATACTAATTTCTGATGAAATTTATTCTGATGCTAATAAAGGTTCAAGGGCAGCTAGTGAAAAATTAGTAAAATATTTCAAGACAACAGATTCGACAGAAGTTGCCAAACAGATCCTTTCTAGAGGCGAACTCAGTTTGACTACTGATCAACGTCGAAAAATGGTCGAGGAAAAGAAGAAACAAATCGTTCAATATATTAATAAAAATTTTGTAGATCCCAGAACGCATATCCCACACCCACCTTTGCGAATTGAAAGTGCAATGAACGAAGCAAGAGTTGTTATTGATCCTTTCAAAAGACATGAAGATCAGGTCAAGACCATAATTGATTCGCTTAGAAAGAGTTTACCTCTAAAATCAGAGACCTTGAGATTAATCATAACTATTCCGTCACAATTTTCAGCTCAATCCTATAATATATTGAAAACTACTGGTAATTTTAGCGGTGAACAATGGCTTGCAGACGGTTCTCTCAGAGTCACATTAGAAATAAATGCTGGAATGAAAGGCACCTTCCTTGATAGGATAGGATCCGCATCAAAGGGTTCGGCACATGTAATAGAAGGATAAAAAATGTCTTTCGGCTATGTGAAATCGCATAGCAACGCTGTTGCTAATGGGGATTGCAAAAGAATTCTGACTTTGATTATGAATCCAATGTCGACAGATACTAAAAGTCTTACCAATTGACAATAATACATAGCATACTCTACATCTCCATACCTTCTTTTTAACACTTAAAATATAAGACTGATCTTACTGACCAAACAGTAGAGAAAGGATGGAAAGGATTATTTTGTATAATAAGGCTTTTGATCTAGAGGTGCCTAGTTAATAGTATGCAAGAAATTAAAAGAAAGTATGTAGTCCCTGGTGATAAGGTTATCGAGGGGAATTTTAGACCTCTAATGAATGTAATTAAAGCAGGCAATTCTATTATTGCCACAAGAATTGGAATTGCAGAGACTGGAAGAGATGGTGTCAAAGTTATACCACTGTCAGGTGTTTACATTCCTAGAGTAAACGATATTGTAATAGGCAAGATTATCGATCATTCTTCACTGTCTTGGGAAGTAGATGTTAACTCTTGCTTCTCTGCCCATTTGCCAGCACAGGATGTATTTGGAAGAGATTTTTCTCCAGCTAGAGATGACATGGGTAGACAATTGGCAATAGGAGATTTAATTGCTGCAAGAATTATTGCGTTTGACAGAACAAGGGATCCGATGCTAACAATTCAGGACAAAGATTTAGGGAAGATACCCCGTGGAGAATTGTTAAAAATTTCTGCAACTCGGGTTCCAAGACTTATTGGAAAGCGCGGTTCCATGATACAAACAATCGAGCAGGCAACACAAACAAGAATTTTGATTGGTCAAAATGGAATCGTTGTTGTTATGGGAAGAAATTTAGATGGAATAAAACTATCTACAAGAGCAATTAAGATGGTTGAAGAAGAAGCTCATACAGCGAATCTAACACAAAGGGTCAAAGCTTTATTGAATGTACCAGATTCTCCACAAGCAGAAAGCAGCTCCGTTACCCAAACTCAGAATAACCAAAAGGGCGAAGAAATTCAATCGACCATAGAAGAAGTGGAAGAAGAAAAAATAGAAGGCGGAAATGCATGATGAACCAGACAAAGAACCTAATTGATGAAAATGGAAGACGAACTGATGGTCGCAATCCAGATGAACTGAGACAAATCAAGATAACTGTAGGAGTGGTAAAAAATGCTGACGGTTCTGCGTTTATAGAATTTGGCAGGAATAAAATTATTGCAGCTGTCTATGGTCCTAGGGAAGTACATCCAAAACACATGGCACTTCCGGATCGATGTATTTTAAGATGCAGATATCATATGTCTCCATTCTCTACCGATACGCGCAAGAATCCCGCTCCATCAAGGAGAGAAGTTGAAATTTCAAAAGTAATGAGAGAATCATTAGAACCAGCTTTAATATTAGAAGATTATCCACGTGCTGCAATAGACCTATTTGTTGAAGTATTGCAAGCAGATGGCGGTTCAAGATGTGCTGGCATTACAGCGGCATCCATAGCATTAGCTGATGCTGGAATCAATATGCGTGACATTGTGTCAGCATGCGCCGCGGGTAAAATTGACAACAAAATTGTTCTTGACATTAATGATACCGAGGACAAGGAGGGTGGAGCAGATATGCCAGTCGCTTACATGCCGCATCTTGAACAAGTCACGTTATTACAACTTGACGGCATATTAACTCCAGAACAGTTCAATGAATGTCTAGACAAGGCAATAGGTGGTTGTAATATGGTTTATGAAATTCAAAGGCAGGCATTAATGCAAAAGTACTTTGGTAACGAAACCGAGTTGAAGGAAGAACAATGAGTTCATCAAAACGTTCAACAATAATAGTCGAACATTTGCGCAAACAGCAAATGTGGGATGCAATTTCGAAGGGAAAGAGACTTGACGGAAGAAATCTAAATGAGACAAGATCGATTGAAATTGAACAAGATATTATAAAGAAAGCAAACGGCTCTGCAAAAGTAAAATTAGGGAATTCAGAAGTTGTTGCAGGAGTAAAGGTTGAGACAGGTGAACCATTTGAAGGACTTGAAAATAAGGGTGCATTAATTTTATCTGCAGAGGTACTGCCTACTGCATCGCCATATAGTGAACCCGGTCCTCCAGATGAAGAAACAATCGAACTGGCAAGAGTAGTAGACAGAGGTATTAGAGAATCGTATATGATAGACCTTGATAAATTAGTTTTGGTTCCAGGCAAGATTGTCTATACAATATTTGTTGATTGTAGTGTCATCAATACCGATGGTAACCTATTCGATGCGACATCCTATGCAGTAGTTTCAGCGTTAGTTAGTAGCAAACTTCCCGTTTTCGAAATACAAGATGGAAAGGTAGTTGATACGGGAAACAAGCAAGACCCGCCAATCACTACCATACCAATCTCAATTACAGCGGTAAGAATCGGCGATGTAGTGATTTTAGATCCTACAGCTGAAGAAGAGGCATGCATGGATGCCAGAATCACCATCACCACAAATTCAAATGGTCATTATACTGCATTACAGAAGGGATCTACAGGTGCTTTTACTGTTGAACAAATAAAAAAGGCGGCTGACATAGCAAGGATTAAAGGAGAGGAAATACGGAACAAATTAAAGGAGTTGCCTAAGACTGGTTAGTAGAAAGAAACAGGGTCCTACAGGACTCAAAGGTTTAGGTGTAAAATTTGGAGCTACTGTACGCAAGAGATACGGAAAGGTATATCGCACATTAAAACAAAAGCGGCGATGCCCATCATGCGGATCTCTACGATTTGATAGAATCGCGTCAGGCATATGGTATTGCCCAAAATGCAAATACAAAGTTGCTGCTGGGGCATACGATGTCAATATCGAAAAACTACAAAGCTAGAATACAAATTTCATTTGAGGCACCAGCCCATAAATCCACCCTCATTGCGAAATCTATTTATTCTGCATTAAATCCTGAACCCAAGATTTCTTTTGATTCTGGAGCCATAACGAGAATTTCTGTTCATATCCATAGTTTATCTATAGAAATTGAGACTGACGATATTCCAAGTTTACGTGCGATAGTCAATTCTTATTTAAGATTAGTTAATACTTCCTACAAATGCATAGTAAGTTAACGGTATGATTTTATGCTAGTAGATTACATCGAAATGTTGTATTAATATGAGTGAACAAGAACTTCCACCATGGCTTAAAGAGCAAGTAGCACGCTTACAACAGCTGCAACAGAATTTACAAGCAATCATGATGCAAAAACAACAGGTAGAGATAGAAATTGCTGAAACCGATAGAGCTCTAGAAGAGATAAAGAAGACAGGAGGTGAAGATATGGTATATAAAAGTGCTGGTCCATTATTGATTAAATCGAAGAGAGAAGATGTTATGAAGGAACTTGAAGAAAAGAAAGAACTATCAAATACTAGAGTAATGGTTCTTACAAAACAGGAAACAAGAGTAAAAGATAACCTAAAAGAGGTTGAAAATAAAATTAACCAAATGATTAGAGGAGGAGCACAAGGTGTTTCTAGTAGTTCTGCACCACGACCCAAAGATTGATAATTAGATGCAAAACTTCAGTTGACGATAAAAATCTGTTCAGTTTTGTTTAAACTCCCTGCAATTATTCAAACAAACTATGAAAATGAAATAAATGCGCATATATTGATCAGTGAACAGCTGCGTATCACTGCTTTATAAGCTGAAGTGAAGAATGGAGTTTTAATCTAAGGAATAGAGAACATGTTAATTTGGATGACACAAGGCAATATCGGTAACTATCTAGCAGTGAGCTATTGGAAAAATGAAAGAAGAAAGTTAGACACATTAACAACCCCTGATTAAATTAACAGATGCCTGTCAGGATTGTAGTCGACGAAAGGGAGAAAGGTAGCAGAATTCCCACTCTACTACGTCAGGCAGGTGCAATAATTGATTTTGCACAACTAAAAGTTGGTGATTACATCGTCTCTCCAGAAACTGCAATAGAAAGAAAAACCGTACATGATCTAATCAGCTCAATCTATGATGGAAGATTATTTGTACAATGTTCAGAACTTTCTCAGCACTATTCTAAGCCTGTAGTAATTATTGAAGGAAATATTGTAGATCTCCTTGACTTTCCTACAGAAATAGGCAATGATGACCAATTAAAGATATTAGAAGAAAGAATTCCTTTAGCATATGATGCACTTGCAGTAATAGCACTAGACTTCAGAATTCCAATCATTCATACTCCATGTGCAGAATATACATCACAGTTGCTTGTTATTTTGGTAAATAAATCATTGCAAGAAGGACGAAGCAGCGGTCCTTTGTTAAAGAGGATAAAGAAGAATAACCCTATTTACATACAACAACTGTCAATCCTCTCTTCATTGCCAGGGATAGGTGACAAACTTGCAGTGAGAATGCTTGAGAAGTTTCGTACACCCCAACGTGCACTAAGTGCATCCATTGCAGAACTTGCAAGAATTCCTGGTTTTGGGAATGCTCGTGCAGAAAAAATACGAAAAATTCTGGATTATCCGGATAATGACAAGATGGAACTAAACCAAAAGACACTTTTAGAAGACATAGATCAGAATAAATCAAGTGGGAAAAGTTCACATATATGATTAGATGCCTCCTCTCTCATTTAATTAATAAAAATTAGATTCATAGTAAACACTAAACAAGCAGTTAGTTCCATATCTAAAAAATCTTGTTCACAGGAGTATTGCGTTATGCTCTTACAAAGCTTTGGTGGCTTTATTATGAAAGACTGATTTCTCCTGAGACCTGTCATACAAAGCCAATGTATATTTCATAACACCTATTCTCAACAATAATGCTAGTTATGGTAACAGATCGTGTAAAAATTGGATTTCTTCTCTTTGTTCCTAATGTTGCCCTTGCACAGATGACTATTTAAAACAGACATTTGATATAGATGATCTGAAAAGAGAAGGTAAGATCAAATTCTCCTATACATTTACTGGTTCACCTGGCGGAATCACATTATGGGATGTAGAATCAAATAAGAACTACAGAAGATCCTGTTCCCATTACCTTCAGTGCCAACCCGCAAACAGACAGTCAAGCCATTGACAGAAATGAAATCAGCAGGAAATGCTGTTCAAGAATTAGAATCGATATTTATATCATGCCAAAAATAACAGATAATAAAAAGAGACAGCAAGTAAGTTTAAATTTTTCTGCAAACCTTACATTCTAATTCAACGTGGTTCGCAAGATAGCCCTTCTGATACCATTGATTATTGTAGCAGTTATTGTAGGAGCTATTGGCCTTACCTTTGTTCCATCGGATATTAAAAATAAGCGTTTAGAATTTGCACAAGGGACAGTAAAGATAAATAATGATTTAATTAAAGTTGAGATTGCAAAATCTAATGCAGAAAAACAAAGATGGCTAATGTTCAGAGAGGAAAGATTACCCTTGAACTCTGCAATGATCCTAATTTACGATAAACCTGACTTGTATTCATTGTGGCTTTTAAATATTGAATATAACCTTGATTTGGTTTGGTTAGATGAAAGTGGAAATGTGGTGTACATGGTAAAAAATGTGCCTCCGTGTAAGAATACCTTCGATGCATTTAGCTGTACTTATAAGAATACAAAACCTGCCAAATATGTGATTGCTGCAACGTCAGGATTCATAGAAGGACATAAAATCACTAATAGATCAAAGATGACTACAATTTCCATCTAGTAATATGATTCATTTTTGTGAGCAGTAGTAGCAGTAGCAGAACATCTTAGTAGATAGCTGAATACTAATCAGTATCAACTACTTTGTGCAAATCAGCATAAGCTTGTCTTATTTCTTCTACCGATGCACCATCTTCAATTGTTGTTACGTCACCTACTGCCCCTCCACTTGCTATAGATTTGAGCAATCTTCGCATTATTTTTCCACTTCTAGTTTTAGGAAGTTTGTTTACAAAATAAATTTCATCAGGCGATGCGATTGGTCCTATTTTCGCTCTAATGTAATCAATAAGTTCTCTACGTAACCCATCAGATTCTGAGAAACCTGTCCGAGGTACCAAAAATACAATTATTGATTCTCCTTTTTTCTGGTGAGCTTTACTGGTTACTGCAGCCTCTGCAATAGATTTATGTGATACAAATGCATTTTCTAGTTCTACTGTGCCAAGTCTATGTCCGGCTACTTTGAGTACATCATCTGATCTGCCAAGAAACCATAAATACCCATCATTGTCATACAATGCATAGTCGCCTGAATAATATACATCCTTGAATTTTTCCCAGTAAGTATTCTGATATTTTTCATCATCTTCCCACAACGTCATCAACATTCCAGGCCATGGTCTTTTAACCACGAGATATCCTTTTGTGCCGGAAGATACGGGTTTTCCATCTTCGTCGACAATAATTGCATCTATTCCAGGCACCGGAAAGGTTCCAGAACCGGGTTTCATTGAAAAAGTTTCAATTCCAGTACATGCACTTACCATAATTCCGCCTGTTTCAGTTTGCCACCATGTATCAATAATAGGACAATTTTCCTTTCCAATAATTTTAAAATACCACATCCATACCTCTGGATTAATTGGCTCACCTACAGTCCCCAATAGGCGTAGTGAAGATAAATCAAAAGAATTTGGAATAGCATTCCCATATTTCATATACATTCGAAGGGCTGTGGGAGTGGTATATAGGATTGTTGCACCATGCTTCTCCACTACTGACCAATATCTATCCGGTTTTGGATGATCTGGAGCTCCTTCATACATTATCTCAGTAATACCATGCATCAGTGGGGCATAAACAATGTAACTATGACCAGTAACCCATCCAATATCAGCGGTACAAAAGAAAATATCTTCTTTTTTAAAATCAAAAACCCATTTAGCTGTTGCATAAAGATATGTTAGATAGCCACCTGTGCTATGCAACACACCTTTTGGCTTACCAGTAGTACCTGAAGTATAAAGAATATAGAGAGGATGTGTACTATCTACAACTTCGGGGTCGCAGTATGGCTGTGCATTTTCAATTATGTCATGCCACCATACATCTTTTGATCGCATCATGACATCATTTGAGGCCCTTTTCAAAACAACGACGTGATTTATTGAAGGTATAGAGAGGACTGTCTCATCTACAACTCTTTTTAGTTCTACAAGTTTTCCTCTTCTAAAGCCGCCATCAGCAGTTATGATAACTTTAGATTTTGAATTATTTACCCTATCAGATAATGCCTGAGCACTGAACCCAGAGAAAACAACAGTATGTATCGCACCAATTCTTGAGCAGGCTAGCATTGCTATTGGAAGCTCTGGAACCATAGGAAGGTAAATTGTAACACGGTCACCTTTTTTGATTCCAAGGGTTTTCAGGGCACTTGCAAATTTGTTAACAGAACGATATAGTTGATAATACGTAAACGATCTATACTCTCCACTTTCACCCTCCCAGATTATAGCTACCTTATTTTTTGCATCAGAACTGACATGTCTATCAAGACAATTGACAGATGCATTTAACGTACCACCAACAAACCATTTTGCGAATGGACGATTCCAGTCAAGTACGTTATTCCATTCTCTAAACCAAAGTAAATTTTTTGCCTGCTCTGCCCAGAACTTTTCATAATTTTCTGATGCTTGCATTTTTATTTTATCAAGTTTTTTTCCTTCTAGTGTTACCTTTTCACTTTCATCGTAGACTTTTGATAATTTAATGAAATTTTGATCAGACATCCCTATAGGAAAGTAAGTATAATTTTAAAAGCATTATGGATTTATGCACCAAGTATTCTTATACGTGGACGACGACTTATTAGATAAATAATACCTCTTCATAATATAAACATGCGAATATCTTAAATAATATGACGAGATCTTGTATTATTTAATCCATGGCTATTTGCTAATTCCATATAATGGTAGATAAATATATCATCCATACAGCATTTTATTATAGTAAAATGTGTCAATATATTAAAATAAATAAATCCAGTGTACCTTAAATGTGAAATACAGAAGTAGAACAGAAATAGTAGCAATGATCTTGGAGGCCGCAAACGGCGGAGCAACCAAGACAAAAATAATGTATAAAGCATTCCTCAGCTATGCACAGTTAAGGGAGTATCTTTCTGTACTTATTGAAAATAACTTGTTAGAGTATCTAGAAGGTTCCCAGACATACAAGACTACGGAGAAGGGATTGAACTTTCTAAAGATGCATAATGAGATAGGCGAACTTTTACAGACCTCTGCGAAGCAAGAAAGATAAATAATGCTTCTTTTTCTCATATTTTTCTAATAACCCATACTAAAAAATTTAAAATATATAAAAAGTTGGAAGATATTACAAATTACTCATTTGAAATTACTTGATTCAGCCAATTAGTTTCTGTTTCGGAATTATTATCAGGTGTTACAGCAACTTTGTCCTCGGTAGAAGTATTTACAGCTACAATTTGCGGTGTCATTACATTTTGTGTAGCAGGCTCCTGTTGTAAGTTAGATTCTTCAGCAGTGGTTAACCCTTGAGTCGTTATTGTAATATTTGGTGTTGTAGAAGCAATATTTTCTAAGGTCTGTTTTGAGAGCTTTGCCTTGACGTTATTGATTTCAGCCTTTTCAAGGTTAATATGCTCTAACAATTCATTTGTGTAAATGCTAATTTGCTGATAGATCTCTTCTGTAACCTCATTACTCCTATATTGCAATTTTGCGTCAAATAATACTGCTTTGACGCTTTTGCTTTCTGCTTCTAATTCATTCAATCTCGTTTGCAATTTCTCATTAATGGATTTTTCATCCTCCTCAATTGCATGCAGCCTTTTTTCATATTTTATATAAACTAGTTCAGCATCACCTTTCATTAAATCATTTTCAGTAACTATATCTTGGAGAGCCTTTATTCTCTTTAAAGTAAGATTTTTCTGTCTTAGTAATTTTTGTGCATCTAATCTCCATCTCGGAATATAGATTACATAATCCCCCTGAACCAACAATTGTTCATATGCTAACTGTTTTAAACCAACAGAGCCACAATCTACACCGACAGATTCAATCGAACCATCGCTGTCAGTAACCATACCCACTACTTTTCCCATGAAGGTACCATACATATCCTTGACTTGCTTACCTACGAATTCGAGCCTCAGTTCACTCATGCAAAATGCTTGATGAATAGATATAATGATAACATTGTCAAATTTGTTGGATTATTTAGTGAGCAAATTATTTTTGGCTCGTACAGAGAATAGATTCAGCATCTTTTCTTGTAGTTATGATAACCTTTGCGTAGTAAGCGCTAAGTTAGAATAAAACGTTTTGGTTAACATTTATAACTATTTTATAAGCATATGCAGATATACTATGTTTTTATCCATGATAATTATGAATATCGCCTATTTATGACGCGTAATAGTCATGCAAGTTTTCACGATAATTTCTCAGACGAAGAAAGATCTATTCTTAATTCCCACTTTTCTAATGCAGATAGTGATGTTTTCGCAATAATCACTCCGAAACAGGTAGATAGGGGAGCATTGATGTCGAGATACTCCAGGACAGATAAGACGATGCGGCGTATATTCCTAGACGAATTTGCCAAGAATCCAAACAGAGGGGAAGAATTCTATAATCGTATATTATTAGAGTATGGAGACGATTCTGTTGCGGAGCTAGGAGAAGCTCAGGTTGCAATAGAATGGGTTTCAAACATTGCTGCTAAAAAAATCGAAGATCATAGAATAGGATTGTCATATCTTGAAAAATCCTCACGATATGTAGCATTCGATCAAAAAGTTAATGGCCAGTACAAATATTGTAGAGAAGAAAGCATTATGTCATCATCACATGCTGATCGATATCTTCAAGCATGCGATCATGCTTTTGATGTGTATAGCAAGAATATTCAATCCATACAGAAATTTATTTCAGAGAATGAACCAATCGATCGACTCTTTTTTTTCGATTCTTCATCAAAAATGGATATACCATACGCCAATTTGAAATCTAAGAAAGACATTGAATCTGCAAGGCGAATCTACAATGCAACAATCAAGGCCAAATCCCTTGATGTTCTTCGTGGACTTTTGCCAGCATCTACTCTTACAAATTTAGGCATTACAGGAAATGGTAGAGCATTCGAATATTTGCTATCGACAATGTACTCCTCAAATTTGGATGAAGTAAAAAAGTTGGCAGATAAACTACATATAGAACTAAGCCTAGTTATCCCATCTTTTATAAGAAGAGCAAATGACAAATATGGTAAAAGTCTTCAATCCTACCTTGCAAATACTAGGAGTGCAATCTCTGAACTTGCTCAACATCATATAAAAGACATCGAACGAAATGAAAATACACAATCCGTAAAACTGCTAAACTTTGAAGATAATTTTGAAGCAGAAGTAAAAATAGTTTCAGCCATTCTATACGAACATGCAGTAGGTCAATCTCTTGAAAATATCATAAAGTATACCAAGTCTATCACATCAGAAGACAGACATAACATAATTCAGACATATACAAAATTTCGGACTAATCGAAGACATAGACCAGGTAGAGCATTTGAAATGGTAGAATACACGTTTGAAATGTTTACAAATTTTGGAATGTTCCGTGACATGCATCGCCATAGAATTTTAACTTTAGAAAGGCAACTGCTCTCCACTAGACATGGATATGACATCCCCGTCGAAGTTATTGATTTGGATATTACCAAGGATTATAAAGATTGTATGTATAAATCTAATGAAGTATACGAAATTATTTCAAAAAATATGCCTGAAGAGGCTCAGTATGTAGTTAATTTTGCATACAGATACCCATATTTCATTAAGGTCAATCTGCGTGAAGCATGTCATCTAATCGAACTACGAACTATCCCTCAAGGACACCCGGACTATCGTGATATCTGCCAGAAAATGTTTGGGCAAATAAAGCTTGTTCATCCGCTCCTTGCAGATGGAATGAAATTCGTTGACCTAGAAAAATATGAGCTAGAAAGACTCAGTGCCGAGAAAAATGCTGAAAAGAAGAGATCGGATTATATCAACTAGTTAAACCACTTTTCAAGCGATTGATTGTGATTCATAAGAGATTTGTTTAGTTTTTCTATTGCTCCATTTACACGGTCTATAGAAAAACTTTTTTCAATGCATAGAAAATCAATTATACTGGTATGATTTACTTTATTAAATTGTATATTGTCCACTTTTGGAACTTCTGGTTTTAAAAAGATATCCCGTATTTCCTGATATTGGATATCAGATAACACGTGTTTAATTTTCTCAATGTTTTCTAATTTACCATATTCTCGAATTAACTTTAAAGCTGTTTTAGGCCCGATTCCTGAAAAGCCTTCTGGATTATAGTCAGTACCTATTAAAATTCCCACATCTACTAATTGTTCATGTGTCAATTTAGTTTGATCAAGAACCTGTTGATACTCAATAATTTCTGGCTCAACATCAATGTATGTTTTTTTGTTAGGAATTTTTCTCTTGCCGCTGATTGTAAGATTACGTGTAAGTTTGCTGGCACCAAACAATATTGAATCATAATCCTGGCTTGCGCAAGTAAATGCTGTACCTTGTTTTGTAATGTATGCAGCAGTAGCCTCACCCTCAGAAGTGGCCTGCACACAGGGGATTCCGAGGAGAGTGAGGATCTTTTTAGATTCTTCCACCATCTTAGCTGTCAAAACAGAAGTAGCTTGGCTATACTTTCGTGCATCTTCGAATCTACCCTCTGCAAGTGCTTCATGATATCTTTCAGATGCTTCCTGTTTTATTTGACGTCGTCGTTCAATCTCTTTTGACTTTAGAGGACTAGGCTTGCCATCGAAAATGTAGATAAGTTTTATATTATCTGCAAGCAAATTAACATTCCTATAGAATAAGCCACTCAGATGACTTGTCACATCACCATTAGCGTTTGTAAGTAGCTCACCAGTTGGACCGCGAATTGTTGCGAGAAATTGATAGATTGCATTATATGCGTCAACTGCTACAACTTTATCTGATAATTCAGATATTGCAATAGGATAAGGCTCTACAAGTGGTTTTAAATCTAATCCCATTCATATATTTTAGACAATAGAAAGATTTTACTTTTTCTTCAGATTCTTCTTTGTGGATTCCCAACCCAATGCGACGATTTCTTCGTAGACGTTAGATAATTTAGGAATAGAATCTTCGTTTTCAGCAGCTATCTTCACTCTACTGCGATAATAATTCTCTATATCATGAGCAGTTTTGCTGTCGATTGTGATAGAAATTCGCGCTTTAGGCATTATAGCTAACATTTTAATTTGCTATATTAATTTTTACTCATTAGAAATTATGTATCCTATTATATGCGTTTTAGTATAAATACAGGCGCTATTAAATTCAGAGATTTTAGCCTCGTTTCCTCCAATGTCTTATTGCCTCCTCTGCATCAAACCTCTATATTATGAGATATCCATTTTTAATTAATAATACTGTAATGAATCTCCATTTTTCACACAGTTTTTCCTTAACTTCTTTTGGCAGAGTGACTCATTCTTCCATTGTTAATTATTATTCTTGACAGTCCTAATATCTTAGGCATATTAGCTGTATAATTTTGAGTCTAAAGACTCTTAAGAGCCTAAATACATATGATAAACTTTAAACATTCAAAGCGAAACTCGCCTTAATGCATATGCCTGTTACAATATAGATGGCTTTTACAAAAGCGCGTGTGTTCCGGTCCAAATCATCCTATTTATTTTAACTATGAACTTGGAATAAAGCATTTAATATATAAATATATTGTGAAGACCATCTTATCTTTTGTCACATATGCCTCAAAATAATAAAACGCCGGGAGTGGGATTTGAACCCACGAGTCCCGAGGGACATCAGCTAACGCATCAAATATTGGATCTCGAGGCTGACCCCTGTTAGGGTTCTAGACTTACCTAGCTTGGGTACCCCGGCACTTTTTTTGATAGGATATTGTAATATTGTAATTTAATGTTTTTCCAAAAAATAATGAATACCATCAATGCATATCTAATAATATTATAATTTAAGAAAGCATTTGAATATACGTAATTCATCTTATACATTTATTTTCAAAATAGGCTTTTTATTTTAACTGCACATTTAGATTGGATTAAAATTATATAAATGGATGTTATTATGGAAATATGTGTTAGTATCTGTAAAACCACCTATTCCTGAAGAAATTAAGAAGTTAACCGTAACTGATATCGCAACAATGGGTGGATTAGCTGATTCCTTGAGGGATCGCCTAGAAAAACATATTGAAATTGCTCCATATACCATGCCAGATCCGTTGGGTGATAAAGACGACTGCAATTATTCCATTATTGTTGATAGGGAAGGATCAAACAGGATAGTCGCAATGATTGCTAGTAAGAAGGATCCACTCCCTCAACTACCGTGGAACAAGATATTGGGAGAACGCCTGATTAAGTTGCAATTACCTAAACGAGACGCTGCAGCATTAAAATACGAGATGATGCCAAAGGACACCAACAACTTTTACCCATACAGACGTGCTAGCAGGATCGCCGGCTATATTATGTTTGCATTCCAAATCTGCGGACAGCATTAATGTGTTTTTAAAGTTAGAGCTAAATAATCAGTAACACCCACTGTAGAAATAAAAACAAGAAATTACATTACTGGCTCTTCTTTTATCTTTAGGCTATTGTCTGATGAAATCTCTATTCCCATTGTTTCAAGGATAGATCTCGCCTTTTCATTTCCTTCTCTTTGAAGAATCTTTCCAGCCATTTTTAATCTGTAAACAGGAGTCCAGTGTTGACCTATTTTGTACTTACCGTGCATTTCTTTTGGAACTATCTTAATCACAGTTACCTCTTTGACAGATTGCATATGTGGATTAAGTGTCTCATATCCTTCCTCTTTCTGGTACTTTTTCATCAGAGCATTAAGTGCCTTTGTCTTCTCCCTGTCATCTTCAACTATTGATGCACTTCCTTTTATAACTACACTGATGTAAAGAGTATCAGCTTGGGATGCGTCAGAAGGATGAAAATAGTATGATGGTAAAAAGCATATATGCTGATCAACCTCAAATCCAATTTGCGGATTATTTCTAATATTATTAAGTTTTTCACCTACAGGATGGGAATGCATATAAATTGCGTCTGATCTTACCATGCATTGTAAATTAACGTTCGTCTCATCTGCATTTATATAGACAAAATTCATCGGAATAATCTGAGGATATCCTTTGGCGTCAATAGTTGCCATTCTACCAACAGATTGGCTATTTAGGAACTCAATAACTTTTGTCTTAGATTGTATCTCCAGTTTTCTTAAAAGCTGCATTTATTGAACATTCTATGCGAAGTAATATAACTTGTTGGAGTTTGCAATCCATTACCAATATATCAATCTATTCTTCATAAAATTAAAGCACAGACATGCCCCAACCAACTAAGATATTTGAGAGATCATATAATCAGATCTATCAAAACCCACTGATAGTGGTTTTCATTTTTTTAAGCTAAATAATGATCAAACAATAACATTCTTCTTGCACCTATTGTAATCTTCATAACAGCTCCTAGAGAGACACTTGCAGAAAGGTATAACTTCAGCTATAAGGGTAATTGGGTCAGTACCACAGTAAGCCATCTTTATAGACTATTCTCGAAAACTCCATATCATTATAATAAATGGACAGTCTTAATTGAAATTTAATAAAGGCATTAACTAACCATAGGTGTGAGGCATAAAATCAATACCTTACTTCCTGGACCCAAAGCTACAAAGATAATTAACATTATAAAGGAGATTTCTTATAATTCGACTTTTACTTATCCACTTGTTATCGCAAGTGGTCGTAATTGCATAATCAAAGATATAGATGGAAATACATTCCTTGACTTCACCTCGAATATAGGTACTTGCCCACTTGGATATTCACATTCAGAAATCATAGAGGTATTAAAAGAATATTCAAAGAATGGCATTCATAAGATTGCAGGACAGGATTTTTATTGTGAAGAACACGCTAAAATAGCACAGAAAGTAGCTTCTATTGTTCCAAAAAATTTCAAGACATTTTTCATCAATAGTGGCGCTGAAGCAGTTGAGAACGCAATAAAGATTGCATATAAGAAGATGGGACCTCTACCAGGAGTATCATGTACTAATGCTTTCCATGGGCGGACTCTAGGCGCTCTCAGTTTCACTTTTAGTAAGCCCATACAAAAAGCCAACTTTCCCGAGTTGCCAGTTAAGAAGATAAAATTTTGCATTAATGACAACGATGTAGAGATTGATTCAATCGAAAGACTATTGAGAGAAAATAAAATCGCATTCATTTTAAGTGAAGTCATCCAGGGTGAAGGCGGATGCAATGTTGCAAGTAAACAGTTTATTAAAAATCTTAGAAAATTTGCAAACCAATATGGGGTTCCATTAATCTTAGATGAGGTGCAATCTGGTATGGGTCGAACAGGCAAATGGTGGGCTTTTGAACATTATGAGGTAGAGCCGAATATCATGAGTATCGCCAAAGCACTTCAAGTGGGTGTAACAGCTTATGATAAAATATTTGATCCTGTTGAACGTGGAGTTCTCTCAAGTACCTGGGGTGCAGGTAGCAGAATTGACATGGCAGTCGGTACGAAAATAATAGATGTCATTAACCATGATAGACTTCTTTCTAATGCAACGATCAGAGGGGACACCCTAAAAAAAGGGCTGAAGGAGATGGTAGGGAAAAAGGGCATAATCGATGTAAGAGGAATAGGCTTGATGATTGGAATTGAATTCGATACAATAGAAAGAAGAGACAATAAATTGATAGAATTATTTAAGAAAGGGCTCCTATTGCTATCTGCTGGTCAAAAGACAATGAGAGTAATGCCTCCTTTAACGATAGGTGAGGAAGAGGTACAGAAAGCATTAGTCATAATGAATGAAGTACTATCGTGATGACAAGATATAATGATAGCTATTACTCGAGATGGCTCTGTTCACTTAACAAAAAAAAGCTATAGCTTGAAGATGCTCTATCTCTTTTGTGAATTCAAGAAACAGAACACCTTCAGATTATATTGGATATGCTCTATATTTTTTTTTCAGGCCTATCGTTAAGAAGAACCTCTGAAAGACTTGCTTGTTTTATCAGACGAAATCACGTTTCTATCTGGAACTGGATTCAAAAATACAAGCCTCAAAGGATATGGTCAAAGAAAAAGAACATAGAAGAATATGTTCTCGACGAAACTATCATCAAAGCCGGCTCTGAATACATTTGGTTGTGGGTTGCTATTGAGCCTAAAAACAAAGAAATCCTTGGAATAAGCATCTCAAAGGAAAGGAATATGTTTGTAGCAGAGCGTTTTCTGTCCAAGATAGTAGAAAAATGTGGAGATCATCCTGTTTCTACAGATGGAGGCACTTGGTATCTATCCACAAGCGTGCAAGTTTTTAAATATGGATCATCACATTCACTCCCAATTTGAAAAAAGTATCGTAGAAAGGACCATACAATACATCAAGGACAGAACTGAATGTTTTGACGATTACTTTCCATGCAGAAAAAAGAAATGTAAATTAAAGCATTTAATCAATTGGCTGAATCTTTTCAAAGATTTCCATAACAAAGAATGGTGTCTTAAGTGAACAGGGCCCTCGAGATAAAATGGTCAGTAAGCTCTATAATCTTCTCCAAGAATTTGTGATGCCATTTTTAGTTCAAGCACCTCATTCGCTCCTTCATATATGATAATCGCTCGTGAGTCTAAGAAATGCCTTGCTACCCTGCTTGTCTTTCTATAAGCTACAGATCCAAAAATTTGAACGGCTCTATTTGCTGAATCAAATGCAGAATTGCTTGCATGAAATTTCGCTATAGTTGCCAACCTATCTGCCTCATTTCTTAACATTGAATATTCAACGTTACTTCTACTCAGTTTAGATTGCCATTGGTCATCTTCCTCCTTGAGTTTTTCGACATAATCGTGAAGCTTTTGTCTTGTCAAAGCAGCACGGTATACCAGCCAGCGAGAACTTTCCATGTTTGTGGCAATTCTCGCGATATGCTCCTGTATCAACTGCTTTTTGGCTAGCAATGAGCCATGCTGTTCCCTTATTCTTGAATACATAACCGACTCCTCTAGACAATCCCTCATTACGCCTATGGCCCCTGCAGCCACGCTAAGCCGACCATCTATCAACGCACTGTATGCAATATTCAATCCTTGACCTTTTTGTCCAAGCAAGTTTTTTTTCGGAACAATGCAATTGTCAAAATGAATTTCTGCATTTTTGACTGTCAATAGTCCTAACTTGTCCTTCATTTCTTCTGTTCTTACACCGGCAGAATCCCCGTTGACAATGAACGCAGATACTTTTCTGTTGCTGCTGCCGTTACCACTGTCTTCTTTTGCATAAGTTGTCATGACGTTAGCAAATGTACCATTGCCAATCCAGTGTTTTTTTCCTTTCAAGACATAATGGTCGCCTTTGTCTTCAAATTTTGTAATTATAGAAGAGGGATCGCTGCCTGCTAATGGTTCTGTAAGTGCGAAGGCCATTATACTTCTCCCATCACAGGTTTTTGGAAGATATTCCTTCTTTTGTTCTTCGTTTGCCCAACCTTGAAGAATCAGTTGACCTATTGACGTATGGGCTGAAAAAAAAGTTCGCATAGAACTGCCTTCTTCGCCTATTCTTTCAATGGCAAGAATATATGTGAGAATATCATATCCTAAGCCCCCATATTTTCCTGATATAGGACATCCGAGCATTCCAATCTTTCGAAATTCTGAAATTACCTTTTCATTTAACTTTTCTTCAAGATAGCATTTCTCTTCATAGGATCGTATTGACTTGCAAGTATTGTCTACTTCTTTCAAAAAAATTTTCTGTTTATCAGAGATATCAAAGTTCATTTTTGAAAAATTATAGTATGACACGAAATTCTTTTCCGATGTGCATATAAAAGTGTGTTTTAAGATACAAAACTCCTGCATACCGCATCTATTGGATATTTGCTTGTTGACAATTTGGAGAGTAGTAGCCGTATTAACGTATCCTTAGTCTAGGAAAAATTTTCTTAGACCAGGAACAACTACTCTGCAAAAGTATAAATGCAAGATACATGATCCACGTCTACACATAGTACAGATTTTATATCACTGTTATAAAAATGGCATAGGGTTTAAATAGTTTAGATATGGATCGAAATTAGTGAATTAGATGCCAGTCGCAATAATTCCAGATATTAGTGAGCAACACTGCATTGGCTGTGCGCTATGTGTAGAAATTTGTACCGCTCTTGGTCCAGATGTACTGAGAGTAAAACCTGTAGAAGGATGGAAGAGAGGTAAAGCATTTGTATTTTATCCAGAAAGATGCATCTCCGATGGAGCGTGCATTGGCGTTTGCCCAACAAAGGCAATATTTTGGATGAGGCCAATGGACTATACACCAGGACAACCAATTCCATTGAAGAAGAACGCAGTTTTCGTAAAAGGCTGGGAAGAAGGCTAAAGATCCTCCCAAGAAGTCCTAAATTCCTTTTTTTAAATTTTTGTTTTCTTTCAACAGCAACCAATAATAGTTCATAGATCTGAAATTCGAGGTTGAAGTTTGGATTCACATGACATGGTGCTAGCTAGACCTTTGCAGTCTTTTAAAAATATCTCCTTTATTAGTATAGTTATACTATAATATTATATATTCTCATAGATAATGACAATAACAACAACTTAACCTTTGATTCTAAGATGTAATACAAGACTGCGTCTTAGATCTAAAATTTTTTGCTCATCATTAATAAGTATGAATATACTAAACTACGTAAACTTATTGTAACCTCCTACTTCTATTCTTCCCGTCGTCAATATATCAATGTGATGACTTCCTAACAAATCATAAAATAAGTCTAATTCTTTGTTTTGCTATTGAGATATTGTTCGTATACATATAGTGCCATTTCTTGCCGATCTGATTGAATAGATCCAGGACGCATGCTCCTTATTTTCTTGATGGCTTGATTAGCTGTCAAATTCTCTTTTTTAATAAGATATGCAGCTAATATAGTTCCAGTTCTTCCTCTACCTGCTGCACAATGTACCATAACTGGTTTTTTATTGGATATTTGTTGTTGGATATAATCAATTGTATTATCTATTTCTTCAAGGGAAGGAGCACCATAATCCTCCACTCGTAAATGGAAATAATCAACATCATCACCATTACCATTAGAAAACCACTTTGACGGTAATGGCACTTCTCTTACAGTAACTATAGCTTTGACACCATGTGCCATTACCCATAAGAATTGGGAATAATTCATAGGCATACCGCTTCCAGCCAGTTTATCTTCAATAACCCAGCTGAAATTTGTGGGTCTGTTTACCATACGCCCATAGATCCACCGATAAGCATTACCAATTTTAGTCATCAGATTTGCTACAAGTTAATAAAATTGTCAGTAGAATATATTAATATGTTTATTATCTAACAATGGCGAAAAAGATAGCAAGCAAATTCATTTATAGCATTTGTTGATGAAAAAGAATATAGGAACATACCTCTACTGCACAGCTTGTGCCTTCAAAGTATGTATGTACACATATTCATCAATAATAAGAATTTACAATTGGCCAACAATTACTACGATCCTTTTCACTTTGTCCACTTAGCTAAGCGTATATACTACACAGATTTGAAAAAATGATGGTGTAATTTCTGTGAATACAAAAGATCAATTTGGCACGGCAATGAATACACAATCAATGCCGATAGATTGTTTAGTAATAAGGCAGAAAGACTGATTGCTTCGAACAAGACAAGATCAGTCCTATTCTAAAACTAAAATGCAGAGTTACCGCATATAAAGAAACTACCGCTAGCATAGAAGAATAAGTGGGTATGTGTGAGCATGTAACTGATCTTTAATTCCGTCACTAAGAAATTAGTTTATACCCTAGTATGAGTTCATCCCTATTAAGTTTTTAATTATACACAACGTTGTATAAATTATATTGGTAGGATGGAATGAGGAAATTAAAGCCCATCTAGTTTGGATATGGGGTGGAGAAGAAGGTTTTATGAAAAGAGGCAAGGAAGGCATGCTAGTTGTTACTGATAGGCGTATCGCTTTCATTACAAAAACAAATATGTCTTATCGAATACATGAAGTGCACTCTTTAAGACAGCTTAAACGATTCAAAGAAGACGAAAATGTATTCCGACCCTTGGAAGGATACAAAACAAAGGATTTAGAAAATGATCTTAATAAGTCTGATGAAAATCTTGAAATTCCATTTAACCAGATTTTAGATGTTACCTCAGAAATGAAGCGCTGGGGGACATTACTTAAAATCAAGGTTAATCTCGGCGATAAGTCAAAAGGATATAAGTTTTCAATTGTTAAAGGATGGGTGAAGTATCCCGCAAAAGATCCGATTGAATTTCAGCATCTGGATTGGAGCCCTCTCATTAACCTTGTTAAAACTTTCAGGTAAAGACAAATACGTTGTAAAACCGCAAATAAAGGATACGAGACAAGGAAAACATAGATCTGCTGTAACGGTATCAATATGCTCTAATTAATATAACAGGAGGAAAATATTCACAATTTAATAAGAGAAGAACAACGATTAGATTTGCATTATTTGCAGAATCATTATATACAACAGAAGAATTTATGACCCTTTTTTGTATTATGCCAATGACTATAATTGCCAAAGAAACTATTTGTTATTGGAGTAGGACCAGGTTCGCCAAAATATTTAACTGATGCAGCTAAAGATGCCATTCACAAATCTCAATATATTGTAGGATACAAGAATACACTAGCGATCATTGAAAGACTAATTGATAGAAGAATGCAAAGGATTTACGAGGTCACGATGAAGAATCAAGAACACATCTATCAAGCCATACATATGGGAATGAAGGACGGCAATTATTGCACTGTACCTTTTACAGGTGATGTGAATTTTTCAGAATCCGAAGTTGTCGATCGGCTGCTAGAATTATTTGGTGATGACAATGTAGAGATTATTCCTGGTATAAGTTCAATCCAGATTGCAGCAGCAAAGTCCAGAGTACCACTTGACAAGGCACATATTATTACTTTCCATGTAACTAGTAATATTGAACAAAAAAAAATAGAATTACTTAAAGCTGTAATGGATATGAAAAGCGTAATTTTGCTGCCACGACCATGGCCGAAGGAGCCCACAAGAAACTTTATGCAATCTGATATTGCCATTTTCTTGAAGAAAAATGGAATCGACACTTCAACTCTTGAAGTTTGGGTATTTGAAAACCTAACAAGAGACAATAAAGAGACTGTTTTCAAAGGCAAAGTCAATGACTTAGAGAGAAGAGAATTCAGTGATCTTTCTGTTATGGTAATTGACCAAGTAAAGCGCCAGACATATTTACAAATTGATTGATCAGTATCCTCTAATCATCTATAGGTAGAATTATCTAATAAAGTCAATAACACTATAGATGTACCTAGCCTAACAAACCCCGTCAAATAATTTGTCATTTGATCTTATCAGAATCTGAAGTCTATACCTGCAATGTTTAGTAGAGGAGGAGTTTTTATCCTGTATAAGGAATGAAATTATCCCAGTTTCTGATCTAAAAATAAAATATTTTATGTCGATCTAAGTGAAAATTCTATAAGTTTACGAGAACTACAGTAGGCAAAAGAAATATCACAACAGGGTAAAGGTTATCGGAAATGTACAAAAACTATAATTAAAAAGAGGAAGCAAGACGACTAACACAATTAAGATAATTCGGCTAATTAAGAGGGGAAACTATTAGCATTCTTATTAATACAGTCTAAATTACAAGTTGAAATATTGGATTCTTGCTAACCCTAATTACTTTGTTTCCGGGTAATACTATTTTTATAAATCCGCCTTCTTCCCAGCTTTTCAAGTTCCTCTCAAACTCTTCATAAACTCCAACGTTAAAGCATGCAGTTGGATCGTTATCAAAATCACAGGTCTTTTTATTATCAATATACTGCTCATGCAATTTTTGTAACCAACGATCGACAATTTCCACATGCTGTGTCAAAATGGTCTCCATAATCTCAGGAGTATAGACGGCAACCTTGGTTGCAAGCAGGCTATTTGGTACCAGATCATAGCCTCGTAGAACAAGAGCCAGCGATTCATCCTTAAGCATTTCATACATAAATTAGAATAGCATCTTCAAATAATTAAAGTATTCTCTTTTAAAAGAGTGGTTTCTATAGTAACTATAGATTTATGAAAAAATACTTATGGAAAGTTCAATTTTTAATCAAAATTATACAATCGGTCTATTATTGCTAAGTCTACTAAACTGTTGTATCAACTGCCACTCAATTACAGCCCCTGCAAACAAGACTACCACAACGATTCCAATCTCTACTACCACAACGATTCCAATCTCTATAAGAGTATGAATAGTATATTCTCTCCATGGTTTTTTCTTTGCAAGTTGATAAATAAGCATAATAAGCATACCACCTCTAGACATAGCTAAGCCGTAAGCAAAAACTTCCATAATTCCAAATGGTGTGAGTAGAACTATCAGGGGTGGAACATGATTAAGGGAAGGGGAGGTTTCTGCCATTGCACTGAATACCATTCCAGTTGAAAAACCAGAAAATATTCCTATTCCTGTACCTATTCCTGGGATAAACATTATAAGTGCAACTTTGACATTGTTGTTAAAAATTCCATTTTGATCAATACGTACAATTTGTTTAGCAAATTGTCCTTTTAGATCTTCTGCTTCTTTCTTGCTCATATTAAACGTTGCACCGGCAGAGTAAGCAACCAGAAATGCTACTGCGCCAAATGCCAAGTATAGAAGACGTCTTTTGATATTAAAATGCAATGTGTAAAATATTACATTATATTCTATAAGAGTTTTATCAGCAACAGAAATATAATTAAACGTTATATCCCTAAGTGAAAATAACCATCGCCTTGGCTTTGCAAAGAGAAATTTCTAATGCCCTGTCCTATGCTACTAGTAATGGTTATCAAGTTCATCCTGACGCTTTTGCAATGCTCAAGGGTCTTGATACTGACATTTTAAAGATTATACAAGACATTATCAAAATGAAAATCAAACAAAAGGAAAATTCACTTATTGTAGTTGATGATATCAAGATCCACATCAATCCAGAAAACAAAGATGTAATTAACGTCACTGGCACTGTAACTTCAACTTCTTCTACTGCCACTTCTTTTTCTGAACAGAATTTTCATAAAGTACTTTTGGAACCGACTCCAAACGTTAACACAGGAGAAGGTATTGAGGGTTATACTGCACTTTTTCGTAGTAGGTTTGAAAAGTCACTTCGTATATTAGCATTACGCCCAGAGAGTAAGCGGATTACAAAAATTGCATCTATAAAACAGAAAGCAAATAATGCAAAGAAAGGCAAATCGCATCATGTTGAAGGTAATTTGAATACAAATTCTTCTTCCATTGTAGCTGGTTTGCTGATGTCCAAGCATTTAAAAAAGAATGGATTGGAGATGATAATTGATGATTACAGTGGAACATTGAGTGCCCTTACAACTACTGAAGAATTAAAGAAACAAGCTTCAATGGTTGCTTTTGACCAAATGGTCATGCTAGAAGTTGAGAGTAACATGAAAGGAATTCAAGGTTTTGTTATAAAGAATCTGGTTTCGCCAGATATTCCTGATCATCTTTCAAATAGATCAAAATCTGAATCTTACGCTGTTTTAATTTCTGATCTTCATGTTGGCAGCAAATATTTCATGGAGGCTGAATTTATTAGATTTTTAAATTGGCTTTCATCAACCGATGATGAAATTGTTCGTAAGATCAGATATATCTGTATTGGAGGGGATTTAATTGATGGAACAGGCATATTTCCTAATCAAGATAAAGAGTTAGTTGAAACGAATACTACCAAGCAGATGATACATGTTATAGATTTACTTGCTAAAATCCCGGGACATATCAAAGTCTTCATAATTCCTGGTAACCATGACCTAGGGAGAAGGGCTCTGCCTCAACCATCACTACCAAAAAAAGATTTCAACAATAAACTATACTCTTTCGAGAACTTTACAATGCTTGGAAACCCTAGCTTAGTGGAATTAAATAGTGTGAAGGTATTGATGTATCATGGCCAGAGTTTAGATGATATTATTGCCACGACTCCAGGTCTAAGTTATTCAAAGCCAGCAGATGCAATGAAGGTATTGCTCAAAGCCCGACATCTGTCTCCAATATACGGACAGCGCACGCCTATAGCACCAGAGCAAGAAGACATGATGGTAATTACTGAGGTCCCAGATGTGTTCCATTCAGGACACGTTCATATCATAGACGTTCAAAACTATCGAGGAACTTTAATAATTAATTCAGGCGCATGGCAGGCACAAACTAAATTTCAGCAGACTATGGGTATTGTACCAACTCCTGGAATAGCTATTCTAATCAACCTTGCCACCCTTCAGCCATTTCAGCTGGATTTCAATCAATTATCAATATAGTGTAGAAGGATTGGATCTTCTCTTAATGCTTCTTTGACAGTCAAAGTGGGAATTGTAATTTTGATTCTCTGTGATCTGCCGTATCGCCCTTGACTCACCACGTTGCTTGTTATCAGACCGAGTTGATCTAGCTCGCTTATTATTTGTGTTATACGACGCTGTGTAAGTGGTTCTTGCTCACTATGCGTACATAACGACGAATAAATTTCATATACCTCACCAGTATTTCCATTCTTTGATTTAATTATTGCCACTATTACTAGCTTAGTATGAGTAGTAGAATTTTTTAGAATTTCATAATTTGTGTCTCTTTCAATTTTTTCTTGAGCTAATCTGATGTGTTTTTCTTCGACTTTAGATACTCTTTCCCTTTCAGCAATTTCGGCTGCAACTCTTAATAAATCAATTGCTCTCCTTGCATCACCATTTTCCTTCCCAGCCATTGCTGCACACAGATTTATTGCCGCATCAGATACAATATCATCGTTAAATGCAAGCTTAGATCTATCTGATAATATCCTCTGTAATTGTTCTATTGTATATGGATTAAACACCATTTCTTCTTCACTCAGGCTACTTCGAACGCGGGGATCAAGTTTATCTTTAAATGTAAGGCTGTTGGATATTCCAATTAAGCTGATAAATCCTCCTTCAGAGATCCGCTCATTTGCCCTTGTAAAATTATATAGTAGATCATCACCATTTTTCTCGACTAGCGAATCGATTTCATCCATTACTAAAATAACATGAAACTTTTTCTTTTGAATGAAATCAAGAATTCTATCCGTCGCTTCACCCATTGACAACCCTGTAAAATATACCTGTAATTTTTTTTCCACTTTGTTAATACCCATATCCTCAGCAATTTCATAAAGGACTTTGTAGGCGGTATTTGCAGTTTTTGTATTGACAAATGGCACTATTACTTCTATCCCAAGTTCCTTGGCTTTTTTGCGTAAACGTTCAATTACATTTTTAGCCACTGCTGTTTTTCCAGTACCTGGCTTACCAAATAATAATAAATTAGAAGGTCTTGCTTCTCTTAAGACTACAGATAACGCCTGTGCAATTGTTTTGGTCTCCTCATCTCTAAACGGAAGCTTTTCAGGTACATAATCTATTGTCAATGTCCGACGATTTTTTACCAATGCCTTACCTGTAGCGGCTTTTTCAAAGATATTGTCAAGTAAATCATCACTCAATTTATTTCACCCTGATAAGTGGATTACTCCACACACCCCTATCTTTCCTATCCAACTATCCAACATATTGGACTATTATGTTAACATGATGTTAACATTTTGTTTTTAAACAGCTAAATCAATAAATATTGATTATTATATAAAATATTTAATATTGATATTATTAAGTTATGAGTAGTAATTCCAGACGAAATGGCAGGGTGAGTGTTATAATAGAAATATTTGGACATTAACAATTTGTTAACAAATTTGATAGTGGCATCGAAAAGGCAGGGAATAAGACCCCTGTATTTCCACTGGACTGTTAAGTAATCGTTAACATTGTTAACACGCAAGAATAGACCCCTGTATTTCCACTGGAACAAAAATATCTTCACTAGAATGATACATGCTAGGTTAACAAAATGGGATTGTTAAGAATTATGAGGCATACCTCATGTGAAGTTAACAAGTGCGGAGCTCTTTGTTATCAATCAAGTTAGAAGATGCGTTAGGATGTTAAGATGTTAACACTGATAACAAAGCAAAAAAAGATAAGGATAGAACTAGAAGATGTCGAAGGTGACAAGTATAACCTTTCGTTAGAAGGTAGTATGTCGAGATAAGATAGTAAAGGCGTGTGAATTAATGGAACTTCTTGAATTAAGAGGACAAACAACTAATAATAATAATAATAATAATAATAATAATAATAATAATAATAATAATAATGCTGCCCCCTCAAGCGAGAACGAAGTACAAGTTCAGCAAAATAAGAACTTGGCCGCTGTGGGTTCCAAGATGTGAGGGTTGATAGAAGACAAATTTCTATATGCCAGTCTCGGTTCGACAGCTATTCAGGAGATGTGTGAAGATGGGTATGATGAGCCTGTTCAACTAAGCATAATTTCCACCTGCTTGTCGATCTATTATGAAAGAGGTAAACTTGTCAGGAGCAAAGGGGGGATTGGGATATACGGAACAACTAGACAGCAGTCTGTGATTGCAATCCTGAAGGATATTTCGAGGAATATGATTCAACAGCCGTCTGAGGATCGCTATGATCTGTCTGCTGATGGGCATTCAGCTTTATGCGGCCTGGATCAGTAATAGTGTATTTAAAGGGTTTGGTATTGCTCTCTCTAGTTACGAGATTCATTTCATAAAGTCCTTTCATAAGGCGTGATGTGTGTTCTCGTGTTCTCCCGATAGCATGCTGTATTTCCCTTGATGTCCTGGGTCTTTCGGAAAGTAATTTTAGGATATAATCTAGAGTGCTATTTTGCATAACTGGTACGTTATTTTTCTCAGTTATAGTTATCGCCGGCTGTTGCTGCTGCGTGATTGTTGTCATAGTCTTACTCACATGGGATGCCGGGGATTGTTCTGGTTGGTGTGAGTGATGCTGTGATATTGTGCTCTGTTCATAAGACATTCTAGCATTATCTGTAAAAATAGTGGGAGTTTGTGATACAGGGTGCTGTAGTGTCCGTAATTCCATAGTGTCCATTCTCAAACGTAAGTCAGTAATTATCTTCTCAAAATCCTTCAGCCTAAGAGAATACTCTGAGACAATGGCTTCGATGATGGTTTCATTCCTCTGAGAATTGGATGCTTTATATAGGTATTTTAATTTATTATAAATTATCATACTTAGAAGACCGATAATAAAAGAACTCGTAACGGACATCACGAAATTCCAATCAAGAATCTCAATACTGATCATATATCACGCTATACGGTATGGTTATACCGTGATTTATATTTATGGAAAAAGATAACTTTACACATTACACATTTTCTTTAGAATTCGCTTAAGGGTAGACATCACGTTATATACAGATTTATCTTCTCCAATATCACTATGTTTGTCACTTAATATCACGTCTAGTTGATCACCTAGTGTTACTAATGTAGAAAGTGTTTGCTGATCTATAGCTCCAATGGACTTTAGTAATAGTAGGCTGTAAAAGACGCCGGTGATCTTATTACGACATTGCTTTAACTGTCTGTGATATGCTCCACGGCTTATGTTTTCAGGAACAGTTTTACCTGCCAATCGATTAGAAATAATATATGTTTGTCTTTCAGTAAATAAGGAATTTGCAATAATCTCTCTATAAATATTATTAAAGTAAGGTTTATGTTCAGTCATAAAGCTATACAAATGTGTATGCTACTGAATAAAAGTATTATGACGATTATGGTATTTCCTACTCATATGTTGAGGGAAATCTCGCTATTACAAATGTAGACAAACCATAACAAAAATGCAACGAGAGGCCTAAGCCGAATTGTTTTTGCAGAATTTAGTCAGAGGCAAAAATGCATACTATAGCAATGATAAATACAAGTATTAATATTTTAGAAGAGATATGTGGAATAAGATAGAGGAATACATTCGCAGCGAGATTAATAAACAGGGTACGTTATGCTTTCCTCTTATAGATTCTGAAAATTCCACTGATGCGGCCTGGATAGCCAAGAAGGCTGAGGGAATAGGAGCTTCTGCCATTTTGGTAGGTGGATCTTCTGCAATTGATCAACTTGAACTCACAGAGATAGTTTCAAGTATCAAATCCCGGGTCAAGATCCCTGTGATATTGTTTCCCGGCAATGTTACTGGAGTATCTCCTAAAGCCGACGCGATTTTGTTTAGCTCATTGCTTAATTCAGAGAATCCATACTTTATTACCGAAGCTCAGGCTTTGGGAGCTCTATCAGTAAAAAAATATAAGATCGAACCATTACCAACTGGTTACTTAATTATAGGCGAGGGTACTACTGCATGGTTTGTAGGTCGTGCTCGTGGGATTCCCTATACTAAATCAGGAATTGCCATTATGTATTCTCTTGCAGCACAATATCTGGGAATGAGATTTTTGTATCTGGAGGCTGGTTCGGGTGCCATTCAGAATATCTCACCGCAAATGGTTGCATCAGTCAGAAAACATTATGAAGGAATCCTTATTATAGGTGGTGGAATTCGCACACCAGAAACCGCAAAGGAAATAGCTAAAGCTGGTGCGGATATTATTGTAATTGGTACGATTATTGAGACAGATGGGAATTGGGAAAATATACTCTCTTCAATTATCAATTCAATAAGGAGGTGATGAGTAGATGAAAATGATAGACGATGCTGAAATCCTTTTAAAAAATGTTTCTATGCCACAATATTATTTAAATTACCAGCATTGTATTCTAAAAAATGTACAAAAGACCTTTGAGCTAGCTACAAAAGCACGCAAAAGAGGATTAGATGTTTCTGATATAGTAGAACCAAAGATTGCCTATGACTTGGCAGACAGAGTTGCAAAAATGCATAATATTGATATTGCAAATAGACTGCGTTCTTTACTTTCACTTACAACCAAGGAAAAGGCTGCACTTAAGATTGCTGAGGAGATTGCAATAGGGGAATATGGCAGTGGTGATCTGCAGGGTAGGTTGAATAATGCCGTTCGTGTTAGTCTAGCCGTTGTTACGGAAGGTGTTACAGTTGCACCCTTACAAGGAATCGCTGATGTACAATTAAAGAATAACTCTGATGGCAGCCAGTATCTTTCGATATCTTTTGCTGGTCCTATAAGATCTGCTGGAGGAACTGAGGCTGCACTAACAATGTTGATAGCAGACCACATAAGAAAAGTTGCCGGCGTGGACAAATACATCGCGAATTCATATGATGATGAAACTGGAAGATTTGTTGAAGAGCTCAGAATTTATGAACGTGAAGTTGGAAATTTTCAATTCAAAGTGTTAGATGAAGACGTAGTTAAATGTATTGTCAGTTTGCCTGTAGAGCTTGATGGTATGGATACTGATCCAGTAGAAGTTGTTGGTCATAGAGGAATGAAGAGGATTTCTACCAATAGGGTACGTGGCGGTGCCTTAAGAGTAATGAATGATGGTCTAATAGGTAGAAGTAGAAAGTTGCTTAACCTTGTCGAAACATTAAAGTTGAATGGATGGGATTGGCTCAAGGATCTTAAGGGGGCAATTCAGACAGGAGATGATGATGCTGTACACCATAGAATGTCTGAAGTGATTACTGGTAGACCTGTACTTTCGATGACGAAGAAAATTGGAGGCTTCAGGTTAAGGTATGGTCGGTGTTATAATACTGGTTTCGCAACCATTGGAATCCACCCCGCTGTACCTGTATTACTAAGCGATGCCATCGTTGTCGGAACACAAATTAAAATGGATATGCCTGGAAAAGCATCAACTATAGCACTTGTAGATACTACCGAGTCCCCAATTGTTAGGCTTGACAATGGCAGTGTGGTACAAGTATCATCAATAGAGCAAGCTATAAAGATACGGCCTAGAATTGAAAAGATACTTTATCTTGGTGATATGCTAATAAGCTATGGTGATTTTCTCGAAAATAATGCTCAACTACTCCCGGCTAGTTACGTAGAGGAAATTTGGGCTTTAGAATTGAAGTCAAAATTGTTAACATTGCCATCCACTTCATCAATTGATCTGCCTGAAAATATGACCAAAGAAAAGTTAATGCAATTGTCAAAGGAACCTTTCACGACAGTTCCAACAGTTGAAGAAGCGTTTACAATCAGTAAATGGTTAAACATTCCACTTCATCCGAAATATTCATTCTACTGGGATTCTATCAGTATAGATGAAGTTTTATTATTGAAAGAAAAATTTGCTGAACAACAGATACACCAGCAACAGAAGAACGTTGATAAAGATTATAATTCCATTTGTTTTTCCTCTAGTTTACACAATTATGATCCAAAGTTAAAAGATATCTTGGAACGATTAGGTGTTATACATTCAATAAAAAATGAAAACAGGGTTATTGAGATTGATAATATTGATCAGACGTATTCTTTAACCAGGTTATTGCTTCCTGAACCAGTAGTCAAAATAACAAAGACATTGTCAGCCCAGACTGTTGAGATGAGCATTAAAACAAAAGATGTTGTTGAATTTATTTCAAAAATATCAGGCGTTGAAATCAAGTCAAAGTTTGCTTCTTCAATCGCAGTAAGAGTTGGACGTCCTGAAAAGGCTGCAGAACGTAAAATGAAACCACCTGTTCATGTATTGTTTCCTATTGGCTCTAGAGGTGGTGCAACACGTGATATATTAAAGGCAGTAAAGGATGAATCGTTCTATACTGAACTTGCAAATAGATTTTGTAATAATTGCAAACTACCTTCGATTGGAATACAATGTCGTCATTGTAGTGGCTTAACTCCTCTACGCAATTTATGTATAATTTGTAGAGAGGAGATTGCCGATGATAGTGGCAACAGTCAATGCTATAGGTGTGGTAAACAGGGTAAAACTTACTCCCCCATTAGCTATCCACTAAAAACAGTACTTGAAGAAGCCCAACAGAAACTCGACATCAGAGCAATTGAACCGCTTAAGGGCGTCAAGACTCTTATGAGCAAGGATAGGGCAGCCGAGCCGCTAGAAAAAGGAATTCTGAGGCAAAAATATAGTCTTTTTACTTTCAAGGATGGGACTATTCGATTTGACGCAACAAATGAGCCACTGACCCATTTCAAACCAAAGTGGACTATGGTCGATATAGAAAAATTAAGAGAATTAGGTTATAATGAAGATTATTTTGGTAGGCATCTGACTTTGCCTGATCAGTTAGTAGAACTGTTAATGCAGGACGTAGTAATACCTTTAGACGCTGCTAGACATTTACTTCATGTAGCCAAATTTATTGATGAAGAACTTGTAAAATTATATGGACTTGAACCTTTCTATAATGCGTCTTCTATAGAAGACCTTGTGGGACATATGATAGTCGGGCTGGCGCCACATACTTCTGTAGGTATTGTAGGAAGAATTATAGGTTTTACAGATTCACAGGTCTGTCTGGCGTCACCTATTTGGCACTCTGCAAAACGCAGAGATTGTGATGGTGATGCAGATTCTTTAATTCTACTTATGGATGCCTTCCTAAACTTTTCATACGACTTTTTGCCAGATAAAATTGGCGGACTTATGGATGCACCTCTGCTGATTCAGCCGATAGTCTTGCCATACGAAGTACAAAGGCAAGCCCATAATGTTGATATCGTTCCAGTTTATCCGCTAGAATTTTACGAGGCAACATGGAAACAGTCCAAAGCTGGAGACTTGTCTGCCAAAATAGAAACCATTAAAAATAGGATTGGAAGTGAAAATCAATTTTTTGACTATGCCTTTACGCACTTTACTGGTTTGCTAACAACCAATGGTCAGAGAAGTGCGTATTCCCGGCTCAATACCATGGGTGAAAAATTGGAGATGCAGATAGCTACAGCGAAACTAATCAATGCAGTCGATCCTGATGAAGTAGTATCAATGGTGCTTATGACACATATTTTACCAGATATTATGGGTAATATGCGTTCATATTCTTCACAAGCCTTTAGATGCAGTAGATGTGGAGAAAAGTATCGTAGAATGCCAATTATGGGCAAGTGTATCGGATGTGAAAATGAACTTTTGCAAACAGTTACTAGAGGTTCAGTTGAAAAATATATTGGCATTGCAACAAATATGTGTAATCAATTCAAAATTAACGATTATCTGCACAGCAGAGTTGAATCTTTAATAATGGAATTGAAATTAATCTTCAAGGAGCAAAAGAAAGAACAATCCAGTCTTAAGGAATTTATGGGTTAATCAAAGTAAATCTCATTCAGAAATGCCAAGTTATATTAGTAATTCGAAAATAAATCGGATCTTAGGCTGCATAGAGATGTCTAGTCAACGTTAGTCATACAGCAGATAACAACAAATGTGTTAGACTAATGCTCAAAAAGTATCTTTTATCTACTTTTTTGGTCACTCATATAGGTTATCATTTAGTTTGTAAAGTTTACCGGAGGGATCTATGATTGTTGATGATGCTCCTTGTGCATGTGCGGTTTGCTGCTTAAGGAATGGCAATAACTGCTGCTGTGTTATAACTACTAGTGTAATTGAGATTAACAAAAACACTCCAAACATCATTAATCTGGTAGAATGATCACTTGATCGATCGAATAATATGATCAAATAGCATGATCGATAGTACGGCTTCCCATAAATATTTGATCTATTACAAGATTGTTATGAAATATAGAAGCAGAACTGATATAGTGGGGTTAATTCTAGAGGCTGCCAACGGTGGAGGAGCTACCAAGACAAGGATAATGTACAAAGCATTTCTGTCTTATGCACAGTTAAAGGAATACCTGACAGTTCTATTAGAAAACAATCTATTAGAATATCAAGAAGGGACACAATTCTTTAGGACAAC
>DATDFS010000159.1:0-7375 GCA_036522495.1 Nitrososphaeraceae archaeon
TTCATGCTCTGCGTTTAAGTCAAAAGATACAAGAAGAACATAATCACTTCTAGGATCATCAATTAACGGAATGGTTGCTCTCTTTAGTTTCTCATAGTGTGCGAATGCATAAATTGTTTTGCCAAGTTTTTTCTCTTCTAACGATTGCCTTGTAGCCATTTTTACAATCGCTTGTAAGGCTGACAGTTCTGTTTCTTGTTTTGTCAATAATGGTATTAATCCTTCTCTATATGCCTGTGCAACTAGCTTTCCCTTCATATTAGCAACACCGGCAAATCTGATGGATCTATCTAATGGTAATATTTGCTTGCAGAGATCGTTCGGATTTACTACTGACAAGAGGGTCATACTCTTTTGTTTTAATGTAATGTCAGAGATTTATGTATATTTTAATAGAATAGATAGAGGGTCTATCTTGTACAATAGCAGAGTTCCATCTACGGTTTTGAGGTTTCGGGATGGTTTGGTACGAGTCTACCTAGTGGTGCAAAGGTAATAGATCTTTAGATCAACTCTAATTATATACATGGGGAATACATTCACAATCACAATGAACACATAGATACCATACCAGAAGGCTAGAAGACATGTACTGTTTTCTGTAAATATATGTAAATAGTATGTTAATACCACAGTTGAAGGGTCTGTATTTAAATCCAATAAACTTGGTGACTGGTTGTATTTGCATTTTGCAATGAAGTTTACCAGCAGCCTCGGGTTATCGCGGTTATATACCCAGGTTGTTGTTTGCTTGACATTTAGCAAAATATGCGATCTATTTCGAACCGGTGGACTGCTTACAGTAAAAAATTCATTGATAAAATATGTTTTTGGTCCTATTATCGAAGTCTATGATTACTCCCAAAAGATTGGAGGCTTGTCTATGTAGAGCATCGTAAATGTTGTCATCAATAAATAGGACCCGGACAGTACTCATAGGGAATAGGCTTTATCTAATACCGGAGTTTTTACCTGGTTTCTCCTTATATATGATATTAAATAGAACAACTACGGAATATTGCTAATGAATCAAAAAAATTCCCTATTATTGGTGTTGTGGCTAATCCTGGCAACTATAGCCACGTTGTTAATAGCAGCACCACTTGTAAGTGAAATGACATATGCACGTGCAGCCCCCGGAGAAGCCGGCCGAAGAGGACTTGCAATAACCACCGTAAGATGTTCAGATACAGGTTGCACAGCATCATCAACTGCAACTGGATCTACTGGTGCGGGAGGCGGCTCCGGCGGTGGTCCTGGTGGCGGCACTGGTGGTGCTGGCGGTATTGGAAGAAGTACTGGTATTGTAACTCCGCCTGCAGTTATAACTCCACCTCCACCACCTTGTGAGATAAGAGTCTGTCAACCTCCTCCAGTTGTAACTCCACCTCCAGTTATACCTCCAACACGTGGTGGCGGTGGTTTAGGCGGCGGGGGCTTAGCTAGGTAACCTCTCTCTTTTTTTCGAACTATTTTGTCAGCCCGAATTATTGTTCAGTTCATTTCTACTATTGGTAACGCTCAAGACTTTATCACAGCATTATGTAGATTTATAGAGGTATCCTACAAATATTATGTGGCTTGCTACCCAGGTGAAGTCAATATTAGAAAAGGAGCTCGATTCTTCGTAAGTTACTGAACGCGGACTCGCATGGGATCGTACATAATCACTGATATGACGTAATTAGATTATAATCCTGTTGCAATAGATACATCCGAGTGGTTCTGTTTGTCTCTGTCAGATATTAAAGAATAAAAAAATAGGTAGTTGGAAGTTTGTATCGTATGTGTGTATATATTTTCTTTTTTCCAGGTTAGTGAGCGGCGCCACCTGATACAGTAGTGCCGCTAGCTGCGCTGTTCGAACATGAGCCGGTATCGATTGGAGCGGTGCTGCCAGCAGTGGAACATGTCAGGCCGCTTTGATCACTCTTGTTAATTACCACAATACCCGAATTGCCGCTGCTACTACTGCTTCCGGTTACACCGCCGCTTACATCAGTGGCGCTAGCTGCTGCATTAGTACATGAACCGCCTGTGATTGTAGAGCCTTAGCCAGCAGTAGAACACTTAAGATTGCGTTGATTACTGATGTTAAGTACTTTAATACCAGAATTGCTTGGATGTGAGGTTGTTGTTGTTGTCGAACTACGTGCAGATGTAGCCCTTCTTGCAAATGCCATATGATCGCTTCCTATAGAAGCAGCTGTGCCTGCTACTACTAACACAGTTGCAAGTCATGCTCAGCTGCATGAGAATAGGCCGGCTGTGAGCCCACATCGTGGCCGACTAGGAAAATTCTGCCATCCTCCGAAGTTATTTGCAAGAGATTTAACGACTCCACATCCAAATGCCCATAATGAGCATCCACCTTGAAGCACCAAAACATTTTCAATTTCATCGCTAGAAGACATGACGATATCTCTTGATTCATTTCATGGTTTTACTACTGTTATAGAGTTACCTTGACATGCTTAGCCCTTCTTTCCAGTCCTTTCCTCATATAACTGTCTAGTTTCTGTACTCTGCTTGAGATTGTCGCTTCCAATTGCCTCTTTTAAGGTCTGCGTTACAAGTGGTAGAATTCTCGGATCATTCACGTTAGGAATTACATAATCCTCCTTCAAGTGAGTTTCTTCAACCAGTGAGGCGATTGCATATGATGCAGTTACAAGCATACCTTCATCTAACAATTTTGCTCTCGTATCTAACAAAGCTCTAAGAACTGATGGAAACACAACAGCGTTGTTAACTTGATTTGGAAAGTCAGAGCGTCCAGTACAAACAATTCGTGCGCCTGCTTTAAGAGCTTCTGCTGGAAGAATTTCAGGATCTGGGTTGGTGAGGCCGAATACTATGGCATTTCGGTTCATTGATTCCACCATACCGTTACCTAAAAGTCCAGCTTTGCCTGACACGCCTATAAAAACATCTGCTTTTCTAATCACCTCTTCCAAATTTCCTACTAATTTCCTTGGATTGCTATTCCTCGCTATTTCCTGCTTGTACGAATTTTCAGAATTGACACTAGTAGTTACCAGGTCTTTCCTTGCCTCGTATATGGCTCCTTTACTGTCGGATATCACAATATCCTCGCAGCCTGCTTCTTTTAAAATCTTGAAGATACCGTAGCCAGCAGAACCTGCTCCTGCTATAATCACCTTTATGTTACCTAATTTTTTATCTATTATCCTCAGAGAATTTATCAATGCAGCTAAGGTAATTACGGCTGTCCCATGCTGATCATCATGAAATACAGGTATTGAGAGTTCATCTCTGAGCCTCTTTATTATATCAAAAACTTTGGGTGATTCTATATCTTCGATATTTATTGCTCCAAAACCTGGTTCAATTGCTTTGACAAACCTAATTATTTCCTCCTTATCTTTTGTAGATATACACAACGGAATCGCATTAATAGTACCTAGGACTTTGAATAAAACAGATTTTCCTTCCATAACAGGTAGTGCACCCTCTGGACCAATATTTCCAAGACCAAGAACCCGTGTTCCGTCACATATTATGGCTACATTGTTCCACTTTGAGGTATACTCATAAATTAACTCTTTATTTTTACTTATTTCTTCAGCAACATATGCGACCCCCGGAGTATAAATTAATCCAAGGGTCCCTTTTTCTTCACCGAAAGCAGCGTCAATGGAGACTCGATTATGTATTTCGATCTTTCCCCTTAGCGCTTTATGAAGGTTGATTGCGTCGTCTTTTATTTTATTCAAGTACATGACCACTTTTTTGCCTTTCAGCAGAATGTGAATCTATATTTTTTAAAACATCATGTACTTGGTCTCTGAACAAAGTCAAGCCTATCCTTTTGGCACATGGCTGCCCTTTTGCGAATGATTTAGCCAGTCCTTTAACAGACTCCATTTCTCCGTTTGGCGGGATCGGCGATTCAAATGGATCAACATATGCTTCAATCATAGTTGATTTTCTCCTTCATGGCTTGTTGCATGTTTTCATACTCACTCATAGCTGAATAATTCACCGTGATATAATATATGTGAGTTTTTTAATTATGACACAATCATAGGAATGAAACCTGCTGGAACTAGTTCTTTTCATTTCATTTATTTATTTTTTATTTCTAATTTTTTTCTTTATGTTTCAGCAAATCATTCAAATTCACGGTGGTGTTCTGGTTTGATGTGTTCTTTAAGCAAATCTGCCAACGGTCCTTTGATTTGTTTAACCTGCTGTTTAAACAATGCCATTTCTTCTCCTTCTTTCCTGCAATAGATGTTTACATTCCATTTTTCGTCATCTAGTTTTGGAAAATCAGACCGGTAATGAGATCCTCTACTCTCCTGGCGCATCAAAGCGCTTCTTATTGTGGCCTCGCAAGCAACCAGAGACGATTTTACTTGCCAGGTTAAAACAACATTTTCAACATCATCAATTTTGAATTCTTTTAAAACACTATCTTTAGAATAAAACTCGTTCTTTAATTCCAAAATTCTTTTCAATCCATTTTGGAGCCTTCTCTCTTCTCTTATTATTCCTGCATTCTGTTTCATTAATTCTTGTATTTCATTACGAAACTTAATTGGCTCCTTAACTATAAACAGTCCATCATCAAATTCTTTTTCTTGTCGGTTATTTACTTTCCTTCGTACTAGTGAGGACGGTCCAGTTTTCTCTCTCTCTCCCTGTTCCTTTGCTAATCTCGCCGCTTCGCCGCCAGCGATTTTTCCGAAAACTACTGTGTCCAGTAAGCTATTTCCACCTAATCGATTAGCACCGTGAATCTGACTTATTGCTTCTCCAACAGCAAGTAAACCTCTAATCTTTGTTCTACATTTTATATCTACTACGACCCCACCCATAGAATAGTGTGCGGTCGGTCCAACCTCCATTTTCTCCTTGGATATGTCGATTCCTGCAATATTTTTGAACTGTTCGTACATTGTTGGCAGCCTATCTAGAATTTTTTCCTTTGGCAAATGCCTTATGTCCAACCAAACTCCACCGTGTTCAGTACCTCTGCCAGCAATTATTTCGTTATAGGCAGCACGGGCTACTATGTCGCGTGGTCCCAGCTCCAATCTTTCAGGATAGTAATTTCTCATAAATCTTTCACCTTTTATATTTAACAAAATGCCTCCTTCACCACGTATTGCTTCTGTGGCTAGAGTCCCCAATGCTTTCTCTGGCCAAACCATTCCTGTGGGATGGAACTGGACCATCTCCATATCTACCAGATCTGCACCTGCTTCATATGCTAGAGTCACTCCTTCTCCATAGTTTTCAAAAATTCTAGAACTACTGACTGCATAGACTCGCGTATATCCACCAGCCGCAAGAATTAACGAGCTGCACTCAAATAGCACCATTTCTTTTTTTTCGATATCTATGCCAAGTGCTCCTTTGACCTCTTCTCTTTCTTCTAGTGGTTCTTCGCCTCCTCCATTTACATCATCTGATTTTAACAATTTTGTGACATAAACATTGTCTACTATTTCGATTTCTCGCTGACTTACCTGTTCCATCAATACACGAATCATTTCATCACCAGTCCAATCTTCGTAAAATACAGTCCTTCTATAAGTGTGGGCGCCGAAAAATCTCTGTGTTAACCTACCGTCTTTCTCTCTATGAAACCTTGCACCCCAATTAACAAGGTCATTTATAGATTCAGGAGCACTCTTGCAAAGTACCTCGACTCTTTCATAATCAGCAAGAAACCCTCCTTCTCTTAGAGTATCGGCTGCGTGTATCATCCAATTATCTTGTGGATCCATAGTACCAAGTGCTGCATTGATTCCGCCTCTTGCAAGTACTGTGTGCGGGTCTCCTTTCTTGCTTTTGCTTATTACAAGTACCTGTGCACCGGCATCATGGGCCTCTATAGCAGCTCGAAGACCGGCGGAGCCACCGCCTATAATTAGGACATCGCATGAGCGGTTAGACTTCTCCATATTCTTAGCCATTTAGCTGTTTTAGACAAGTAATATTTAACATATTAGCACAACAACCTATTTCTCTACAATTGCCTAGATTATGATATCTTATGATATCTTTTCCTTGTTTTTTAATGCAGTCCCTTAATACGGTACGAGTGCCCATCGTTATGAAATTCTTATCTGGACATATGATCATTTCTATTGTGTCCGCTTTGTTTGTCATAGTATTCAATCATAATGTTGGTGAATAATAAGCTGATCACCTTACTAACAATTATCTGAGAAGTGTTTTAATTTCATGATCTGCAAGGCATTACTTTGACCCACCGATTTCAAAGTTTAGGGCTGCTGTCGATAATGCATTTAGATTGGCATGGTGATAGTCTGTGATTCTACATCCCTTCCATCCTGTGCGATTGCCGCTAAACCCTGCCACATCTGTCTACCTGGTCTCCCTATAAAATTACAGACTTTAAAGAAGGTCGCCTTAAGCCCGTATTTGTCCAGGACTGGTTGGAATAGAAAGATTGGCTTACGAAGGAGTCGTCAGAGCTTATAGTTGCCATCTTATTATTGTCACTACTAGTACTATTACCGACGCTTTTACAATTATCAAGGTTGTTTGTGTTTTGAATGATAGTTGGTTGGGAGTAGACTAAGCATAATGGAGTTGATGATGCGATGATGATTTTTTATAGACTTAGGCTAAGGTCATAGTATTGTAATAACCAGCTGGAACAATTAATAACGAGGACAAAATTGTTAAGACTGATAAGGCTGTTGGGATCAAAGTTACTCGAGGAACATCTTGACTGCTGCTCCCATCACTACTGCAACATTTCATCCGAAATCACCAAATTCTGTAATGGACTTTTTGCGATTTGAGTATGAGTTAGCCTAGTTAACGTGCTATTAAACAATTTTTTAACAGTCATTTGAGATATGCGAGCAACTTACATGATATGCTACAATAATTTGATAATTTATGTGTGTCCTTAGCCTCGAAATGTTCCCAACAATATGCTTGCCTTCTCATGGACCTTCACATCATGTGAGTTAGACGATATCAATAATCAAATAACCCGTCAATTTATAATCATGCCCCAATCATATGCAACTTGCGATGACAAGGAAACAAGATAACATATCTACGGGCTGAAATTCAGCAATTAGAATGATATCTTTCCGGGTTAAGGAATCGTAGTCAACAAAGAACTTGAAAATGAAACCTATAGCTGAATGGAGACTGATAATCTCTGAGGTCAACAACGATGTCAATAATCTGCTATTTCTTGTATTATTATGAAATAAATCATCTTATCACAGTTCATTTGATATAAAAATACAATTACGTCCTTGATTTTATGAATAAATTTGTGGACAATTCCTATATATATCTATAAATAATATATAATAAAAAATGTATCCATAAATGGCTACACTAAATACAAGTT
>DATDFS010000160.1:0-15887 GCA_036522495.1 Nitrososphaeraceae archaeon
AGCAGCAAAAGGCTAGACTATTGACTAATGCTAAGATAGCTGCTTATTTAGCCATACAGCCATTTATTTATCAGCGCCTACAGGAAGAATCGAGAATACAGAGGCAAGTACTTCAACATAGGTTAGCGGAACTAGTTACACAAGGAGTGGTTATCAAACACAAGTTTTCTGTAAAAAATGATCCAAACATAAAGTATGGCAGCAGATATTATCTACTCAACTGGTCAAATAGCGAAGCTAGAAAGATTGTAGAATATTGGTTTTCTTCTGATAACAATGGGAAGGAAAAAAAATCTGCTTTGGAAGAATGGTATAAAGGAGACAACATGTTACGTCTAATGCCGCCAGAAGCCAAAGCTGAACTGCAAGAAGAGGAAGCATTTTCTAAGCTAGAATCTTTACTGGATGTCTATGATACTTTTAACGCAATAGATCAGAAAACGTTATCAGATAAAGAACACAAAAAATGGCATTTAGTATTATCTCTGGCTAATAGAGAAGAAGATCTAATTAGGGTGAGGATGAAACAACAAAATCATGAAGAAGAATTATCTGAAAATCTCATCAAAGCTCTTTTGAAGCAGATCGATTCTTGCTTGAATATAAGAGGATACACACTTTTAGATGTAATGATAAAGTTCTCTGTAGATGACAGCATGCCATTGTTATATCGATATACTACAATATGGGAAGTCACGGAAAAAATAGGACTAGTTGAAAAATATACTAAATAGCCCTAATAGCAACCGGCTATATACCTAACTATAACAATAAGTGTCGCATAAGTGATTGTTATATTTTGTAACTTGTTGGTTAACTCGCCATAAGATATCAATATTGTATCGTATCCAATAGGAATATTGATATATTCTTATTACAAAGTAACTTACTTTTGTATACCTGCCTATATCGCCATAAATTAAACTTTGAATAAAAGAAGTTAGATTCATCCTGCTTAGGTATATAAACTGACATACTCCTAGCACGAGTATCGGAGGTTCTAATGTTAAAGAACAACAGGTCTACTCAAGGAAACAAGAAGCCTATAAATGAAGTCGTATGCGAGAAGATGTCAAACTATAGATAAACGTTTACCAAACTGGTGTTCATCTATGGGCGAACATTCACAATAACATGTTTCTAATAGCTAATCTATAACTTTTTTAGTTGTTATAGTAGACCTGTCAATCGAGTGCATGTATAAGGAGTATAATCTAATGACTAATACATACTACAAGTCCATAGTTGGCATGATGGACCTTGGAAACCCAAGGATTTTTGCTACCTATGGAAAAGATAGATTTGGTCCATCAGGATATATTTGTTAATAATCATATATAAAGAATACGCTGAATCGGCTCGGTAGAGACCATCCTATATGTGTTATCTTGCCTAATACTAAAAAATCAGCTAACCTATGATCAGTTTGAATACTGTCTGCTTCTTCATTTTCATACGCGTTATTACCCTTTTTAATATATCAAAAATATAGCCCCAAATCGAGGGTCTTTCTTTTTGATTTTGCTTTAATTCATATCTGAATGATATCGTTCTACTCAGCAAATCCGAATTCTTTTTGTCAGATCGCTAATTCCACTAATGTTCTTGATAATCTGGGTCTATGGCATAAAAGCACATTCCATCTGATTCTTCATTCGTTAGGTCACTTATATTATCAAAGTATGTCAAGTAGTTTCTTGAAATAATAAGACGTGGCCTCTTTTGATCATCAATTCTGCTAATGCATGTATAGATGTTACGGATCAAAGAGATATTTTATTGTTGCAGGAAGGATTAATTTTGCTGAGTCATGAGGCCCAGAGACTGTTATAAGCATTAAAATTTAGGATTTGTATCAAACTATAAAGATGTAATATACTTTGGGAAGTAACTTTTGGCTGTCCTAACTTTTTTGTCATTATTACCATTAGTTTCAGATATATTAAATGAGGGAATTAAATTGTTAAATATTGTGTGTCATTATCTTCTAATATAAAATACTATAATTTCTAGCGCGTACTGAAATAGATACTGGTAAGCTTCTTCTGCATTGAAAGGTTAAATTAACCTCTTCAATAAAGCTCAAACACGATTCAGGTCTTGAAATTGAGTGAATTAATAGAAGAAGAGGATCTGGGACAATGGAGAAGGACACATTATTCATATGAAATCGACACGTCACTTAATGGTAGAGAAGTAATAATTATGGGCTGGGTTTCTACAGTCCGTGATCATGGCAATATGCAATTTATCATGATAAGAGACAGATATAGTGACATACAGGTAATCGCAAAGAAAAGTGAATGCACTGAACAGTTATTTGAACAAATACGACAGATAAGAGAACATAGCGCACTAGCAGTTCGAGGAAAGGTTAGATCTCAGGAGAAAGCACCAAACGGTGTGGAAGTCATCCCTTTAGAATTGAAAGTATTTTCCATAGCAAGGAAAGCAGCCCCATTTTTAGTTCAAAGTAAAACATTATCTGTTGGTATTGATACGAGATTGAATTTGAGGGCAATAGACCTTCGTAGAAATGTGCTGCAGAGCGTTTTTCATATTCGCCATACTACTTTGAACGCAATCAGGGAATTTCTTGTAAGACAAGGATTCATTGAGATAAATACTCCGAAAATGATCGCTACTGCAACAGAAGGTGGTGCGACATTATTTCCAATATTTTATTACGATAGAGAAGCATTTTTGGCTCAGAGCCCCCAATTGTATAAAGAACAATTGACCATGGCATTTGAAAACGTATTTGAAATAGGTCCAATTTTTAGGGCAGAACCATCGCGTACTAACAGACACCTTTCAGAAGCAATATCTATTGATGTTGAGCAGGCCTTTATAGACTATAATGACATAATGTCATTGCTTGAGAGAATGATCTTCCATATTGTCAATTCAATTAAAGAAAAGAACACAAATGACCTTGATTATCTTGATATTGAATTGCCAACCATCAAATTACCATTTCCAAAATATTCTTATTCTGATTTAATAAATAAGTTACAAGCACTAGGGGAGAGAATTAAATGGGGAGATGACCTTTCACCCCAAATAATAAAAAACCTGCCAGATAATATAATGCATGGATTCTATTTTATCACTGACTGGCCTACCAGTGTAAAACCTTTTTACGTAAAACCAAAACCTGCGGGATCTGAGAGTATCTGTGAATCATTTGATCTAATGTACAGTTCTCTTGAAATATCGTCTGGTAGTACAAGAATAAATAGAAAGGATGACTTATTAGAAAGAATGAGAAAACAAGGATTGAATACCCACGCATTCGATTATCATCTCAGAGTATTTGATTATGGAGTTCCACCACATGCCGGTTTTGGCGTTGGTTTGGAGCGTCTACTTATGGCCATTACGACTATCGAAAACATACGTGATGTAACTCTGTATCCAAGGGATATAGATAGATTAACTCCATGAGAAGAAAAAATAGATGCAGATTAAGAGAAGGAGTAAAATATTATCATGGTATCTAAGGATGAAATAAAACATCTCGGTTGGCTTTCAAGGTTGGAATTAACAGAAGAAGAGATTGTAAGATATACGTTCCAGATAAAAGAAGTAATGAAATATCTTAATAAGCTAGATAGCATATCCTTGTCTGAAGTTGAACCGATTCATTTAAAGAAAAAGATTTCTGAATTAAGAAATGATGATGTTAAACCTTTTGAAGGAAATGCGCTTGAAGGTGCCAAAAATAAAAAAGATGGTTTTATAAAGGGTCCGAGGATGGTTTAAGTTAGTAAACTAAACTATGAAGAAGAAGTGACGATGTATTTGAAGTGAGTAACAGACAAGTGGTCAAATATTAGGACATTCACAACTGCCAGTCCAGACTGGCATAGAACATTATAACTCATATTCAGAACTTCCTCCTTTTGGTGAAAACTATCGATGGCTAAAAAAGTAGAAAAGTCGGCAATAACTTTCACTATAGCTACAGTGGCCATATTCGGCTTCTTGATATTGAATCCAAACTTACATTATATAGAAATTTATAGTAAGGGCCTTTATTCTGCTGCAGATATTGATTGCCCTGATAGAATAACTATCAAAATGTATAACTCCTTTAAATCATGCAGCATAACATATAAACAAAGGTATCTCTGATAGCGCATTGCTAAAAATCGAGTATAGTTACCAAGGGTTCATATCAAGTCGCTGTCTTGTATTAGAATGCATTTGATATATTAAAAATATAAAGATATTTTGTTATTAATTGACATAATTTGTGAAAATCAAATTATAAGCACACTATTTACAAACTTTTAACTCTTCTTGGGATCGTCTTGAACATATCATGGAGATCTGATTCCGACCCTACTGTGTGAAATATAGAAGCAGATTACATTGAGTGTCAGATCGGAATCAGTCAGCTCCATTATATAGTCTCTATTGCGAGTAGAATAGAAATAAACTTTTCAGATGTTCTTTTTTGTTTAATCACTCATTATTAGCTAATGTATACTAGTTACTATTTTTTATTCTACATGAAAGTGTACTTACATATGTATGCAGAGTACCTTCTGATTATAGAATTTCATAATAGTATTGTATTTCCTTTGCTTCAAAGTCTCCAACTTGTTTAATTTTATCTTCGTGTGTCAAATGACGTATGGCATATCTCATCTTTGGCTTGCTCGTATCATTCATTCATCTCCTTTTCAAGATCCTTCGTAGCGGCGGCCCTGCAGCCATAATCGTTTTTTATAAGCACGTAAACCGATTCAATCAGTTTTTCCTTAGCGATTGACCTCATTGAAGATCAGCAAGCTGCATGCAGATTTTAGCAGAAGATTTTGACTAAGAAAATGTAGTTTGCACCATTTACTATCATACAGAAAAACTCTAATTGATAATGCAGCTTCTGGTACAAAGATGTTAATATTTACCTAGAGCCAAAAAAAGAGTTTACTTTGAGAAGCCTTCGAAGTGAGAATTGCCATTACGTCTTTCAATCCCATGTATTCCAACAACTCCTGAGTAGATTTGTCTCCACCTGCTGTAACAGTTCCACCATTTTCACCTGTGCATTTTCCATCCGCATACTTATGTGTCAAAATTGGTGGTATTTGTACTACTTTTATTAGGCTGATTCTAGGACAAATTCATAGCATAATAGGTTCAGAAAACTACAAGATGCAAAAGGAAATCAGAGAATTACCTCGCACTGGTGTGTTTAACTTGCTGTATTATTGCATACAGGGGGATAATTTTAGGATAGGCACAATCAAATTTTTCTTTTCTGTTACAACTGTGTTTCAGCTTCTTTAACTATTTTTTCTTATTCTTGTTGAGATCCTCACTGCCTGACATTTCATCGTGACTTTTCTGATGACATTATAATATGGCTTTAGCAAATAAAGATAGTCGTATTGTGTCTTGCTCGTAGATCACTATGTACCATCATTTTTTTGCTGTCTTCCTCGAAAATTTGCTCTTTTCATCTTCGAACCGCATTTGGGACAAGCAATTTGATTATATTTTATTCCTTAGTCGATACAGGAATAGCTTAAAGAGAGTTGGAGGAGTTACTACCTCTAGCCAGTACTATATTCATTCTTTCAATCACTCTTTTTCTCAAATAGAAATTCATTAAAATGAAGCTGTTATGCCTAGAAAAAGGAAGAGGAGTATAGAATAAGATTGCGAAGCTGAGGCCAGGTGAAAGACCAACCATAACAAAGGTCCAGAAAGACACTGTTCGTTAGTATTCAGTGATTACTATTACAACTATCACTTATTCTTATTTAAAAATACCAATAATTAAAAATATTACGAAACAGAATGAGATTCAATAAATATATAAAATAATATAATGACTACTAATTGTATGGGATTACTAACATGGATTATCTTAACAGTAGTAGTTCTATCTATAATTGGACAGGGGTGGAATGTATTTGTTTCAAGCGTTTTTAGAGGTATAGACAAAGTACTAAATGGCATTAGTCCAATAGCTAGAGATTTAGGTAATGAAGCGAAACAATATGCAGATAACATCACCAGCAGTTTTCAACAAAGGGCTGCATTATAGGAGCCGTCATAGGAGAAAATCAATTTATAACATTTGCAGGACATAATTTCTTCCACCTCAACAATGCTAGTAAATAAATAAATAAATATCAGCTTTGGGAAGCAGCTGATATAGTAAGCATTGCCTTTGTTGTTGCATTGTGGTTGGTTGACCAACTAACATATAATAGAGTTGACCCATTCGCCAGTATAATCTATGATGTGCAGAGGTCTATATTGCCACTATTTTTCACAAAAATTTGTTCTACAGATGACATAGATGACACAAGTGAGAAATACTCAAAATCAAACAGGAACAAAACCCATTGCGATTGAAGAAAAAACTACTACTATTTCTTGAATAAAACCCACGATTGTATACGAGTGCAGAGAATACCCCGAGGTTGACTAAGTAACCAATCCTCAGGTAACTAATTCCTCCTACATTTTCTTAGAAATACCACATGTACTATACCTATTACTCCAAAAAGATGATTGTCTTAATATATGATGAATACCAACTATGTAAGTAAATACATAAAGTGGGTTTGCAAATAAACATTTTCATAAGGATTATGTACATCTTGTATAAACATATGCCGTATCAACTTGTTGATCATTAGTCCAATGAGTAGGCAAAGTTAGGCATCCTATCAAGTCAAGGTCAAAGTCTTTAATAATTTTACCCCACCCCCACTTTGTCTTATCTCTTGAGTATTCTTTCATAATGTGACTTCCCATAAAATTAAAACCTGCAGAATGTTTTAATTCTGTACTTTCCTTGACTTTGTTAAGCACATTGCTTGCAAGGATCTCGCCAGATTCAGGTAAACCAGAAATAAAAAACATGGGCTTTGAAAGATTTAATGAACTATATTCAACAGCGGTCGCATCTTCATTCAATACGCCGTATTTAATATTGGTTAAGTTAGAGATTTTGTATTGAAGATTTACAAGATCACTGTCGATTTCTATTCCAACAGATTTCATCCCTAGTAATTTACTACAATATGCTATCCTACCATCTCCAGATCCAATGTCTACAACTTCCTCAAAACCTAGTCTTTTAGCTTCTAATGATAATGTATATGCAGATAATATCCATGTCGGATAAAATGGTTGATAGTTTGTATCATATTTTTTGCTGCTTAACCAGTAGTCGTTGATATCGCCCTCATAAGTTCTGCACGGTATGTCTGATACAAATACATCAGTTGATTTAAAATAAATAGAATTACTTTCTGCGAAATTGTTTAGCGTAGACAATATCTCATCACTAATTGGTAGTTGGGTGGAGCATACTAATGGAATAACCTCGTATATGACACTTCTTGCTTTGTGACTTTTTATAAATTCATTTTTTAACTTTACAATAGATTGTGAAAGTGAATTATTGTACATTTTTTCTTCTACTATTCCAAATCATGTTTAGTAGACAGATTCTGCACTAGGGCGTAGCCCTCGCCTATAACTTTTATGAGTGCAAGTTTTACAGATATAGATTCTCTTACGCTTGTATGTATAGACAATATCAGGATCTTCAATTATCTGATGTATTGTTTTTGTCATACACCTGTCACAGAATCGCAATTCGGAGTTCATGCCATCTCACATCAATCCTTGAGTTGGTTCCACTAATGAATTTAATGACAACAGGCTTTATAACATCTTCCATTAACAAAACATCAGCAATTTTTCACACTCTATATAGAAGAGTTCGTATTCTCTAGATGGAAAATTGTATAAATTACTATATGGTACCTAGATATAGCTCCTACTTAAGATAAAGTTAAATTAGAACAATTCACTATAATCTATAGTTATCAGTAAATGGTTTAATCTGATTATTAATAAGCATACTATTAACTTATAAGTGCACATGATTAAAATAATCGATAATAACTATGCCAAGGCAAGATCCAAGCCCAATACCCTATGGAGCTTTACAATATTATCAAATTCATTACATTGTTGAAGATACGCATATTGCAAATCCCGAGGAAGTTTTGGCCAAATGCGAACCTATTAGCAAAGGTCATTTTAGAAATAAAAAGGTAGTGGATGTAAAGTGGTGGGGTGGAAGATTAGCTGAGATCTTGCAAGCAGATATGGAATTAAAGGAGATGCTAAAAGCAATTTTGCCGCAAGAAGGTGAAATTAGGATTGATCCTGTAGATGATCATGTGCGTATTTATAGCAGATGGAAGCACGAAGATGACCTTGAATTTGATCCTAAAGTGTTCGAAGTAGTAGATAAGATAGCTCACCACATACAGAAGTTAAAGGGACACTAATAAAATAAAGAATGAAATGTATTTCTAAAGGTAATTGTTTGATTGTTTTTCTTCGATTAATCTAGTCAAATTCCATCTGCACAAATTTGTTTATGTTTATAATATGATATCATTGGGATGAAAATATCGTTTGTAAATTAATAGCAAGTCGGTTTCTTGAATTTCCTTTTGCAATTCTCATTCTTCAGCTATTACTGCATTGTATTTCAAATTCTTTTTCATATTAGCCTTTAGAATGTAATTAAGGATTTTAATCTCTAAACGCTTACTTTAATTATTATTGGATGGATACATCTAACTTCTTAGCAGTAGGCTAAAAGCAAAAGGTAACTCCTTTTCCAGTTATTTTCAACCCATATCCTCTCAGCATGTGCTTCTACCACATTTTGGAATTAATAATCCTAACCCTATTCCATGATATGATTTTGTGGCAGATTTTGAAAATAATATTGATATGATCTATACTAATGACTAAATCTGTCTCTGAGACCTTTTCTCATTCTAATAAGTAAGTCTTGTTGCCGAGTGTCTTTATCTTATCCCAGATATCAAGTATATGTAGAGACAAAAAAAGAAAATCATTGGCTGACTGACTGATTGACTGATTGACTACCGCTCATCTTGTAATTATCTTGACTATGAGTCTAGTATCTTAGCTCAGCTCTTACTCTTTTTACCAAATCATCTATTGTGATTGGTTTTCGAATAATAACAGGTTTTTCATTTAATGTTGTTACGGCCTTCAAGTCCTCCTCCTCTTTTTGTATATCAAACGCTGTAACAAAACAGACCTTGACTTTATCATTTACTTTTCTCATTTCATTACATAATTCAAAACCATTCATCTTTGGCATTTTAATGTCAAGAAGTGCTAAAGTATATGATTTATTCTCCTCTTTGAAAGCTTCCAATGCCAATAGCGAATCGTTAAATGCATCAACTGTAAATCCACTATCTTCTAAACCCATACTAAAGGCTAAGGTAATATCAGGTTCATCATCGACAAGTAATATTCTATTGTTTTTCATTGTTATTGCCTCATAGCCCTTTCAATGCTTATTTGCTGATGTTTACTTGGCGATAGACTGAATGTAAATTTAGCTCCTTTACTACAAGGTATATTTTCAGCTATAATGGTCACCATGAGACTTTTTGACATGGAGATACTACCTATATATTCTAAAGTGACTGCGAATAAAAATTCGACTAAAACTAATCATAATTATTGTTGTTGTTGTTATTGATTACGCATGAAGCGGTAGAACATTTTGCTAATAAGTTAAAGGCAGCTGCGTCAAGTTCGAAACTTTAGAAGTCCATTTAGTAACTTCACCAAAGAAAGCATCTATAGATAGTGCTTCCTTTATGCTCTGTAAATATAAAATACTCTATTCCTCAGTTTGGAATTCCTTAGCCATAAAAGCAGTTGCATTGGGATTCTTTCCAGCAATTGCTCCAAGTATGTGTTTGTCTGTGATTATTCCTACCATCTTTCCATCATCGTTAATAACAGGAAGTCTACGAATATTATTTCCATGCATAATTGCTACAGCATCATGTATAGAACTATCTGGTTTTATAGAAATCACGTTGGTGCTCATCAATTCTCTTAAAGGAGTCTGGGTAGGAAATATCTCCACTGAACCTAGTGCATGCGTTATATCCCGTTCTGTAATTATTCCAATCGGTAAAAAACCGTCTACTTCCCTTTTTACAATAACAACACTTCCAATATTATTTTCATACATAATTTTGCATACTGTTTGTATGGTTTGGTCGAGAGTTGCTGTTATTACCGTTTTCGTCATGAATTTAGAGACTGGAGTCGATAGATCCAAACTCATATGGAATATCAACTACTACTGCGGACTAGATAAGTGTTGAAAGAGGGATAAATGGTAGGCTATATAAGAGGTGCCAAGTTTTTTGATTCTCCAAAACTTGGAAAACAATCCCAAAATGATATGTCATACGAGATAACAACAGTTGCAAACTGTGATTTTAAACTAAACCAAAGTATGACCGGAGTGATTCTTAATGGCACACTATCCAATAAATAGCCAATACTCCTCAGGTTACTCAATAAGTGTTATTTGCTAGCGATCTGATAGATTTACAAGTTGGACCTGATATTGCTATCTCTACATTCTTACACTTGCAGGATCAACATATAAAAATAATTCCGGCGTCTCCTTCTTCTCCATCTTGATCTTAATAACGATGTGAGTCTTTAGGTAGTTTTTGACGCCAAAGAAAATGAGCTAAAAATTGAAAAGATATGTGTATATGTACATTAGTGAGCAGGTTATTATAGCTACCTAGTTCTCATTATAATGATCAGATAAAAATTTACTAGTTATTACTATAAAGCTCAGTACGTTTGTCATTCTCCAATTATTTGCACTATGATCTCGCGTGTTCGTTGTCTGGTATCCATTTCAAACAATACTATTTGTTGCCATGTCCCTAGCATTAAACTTCCATCTTTGAATGGTATAGTCAAGCTTGGTCCAATCAAGGATGCGCGTACATGGGAGTGCCCATTTCCATCATGCCATGTTTTATCATGTTTGTATCCAATATCTTTTGGTACAAGTCTAGATAGCATCTCTGGAAAATCATTGATAAGTCCAGGCTCATATTCAATAGTAGATACAGCAGCAGTTGAGCCTGGGACAAAGACTGTAACTATCCCTTCATCAAGTTTGCTTTCTTCAAGCAGTCTAGATGTCTGTTTGGTCACATCAATCATGTCATTTTCTCCTTTTGACTTGACTTGAAGATTTTTGGTAATAATGGTCATCTATATACCCATCGATATTACAACTAGTTATATTATACTAAATCCTGTGATGTGGACTTATTAGCAATTTGTTGACTTTTCAAACTGCTAAAAAACAAAAAGGCTAGTCACCACCATTAAGCCTCTAGTCATTAGTGGCTCAAACCAACTGCAAGTATCAATCACGATATCTTGTCAGATAAATAATACTTTTCCAATTAAGGAAAAACTCTTGCCGAGGTTAGTGTAAAATATCAATAGCTATCCCGACTACTCAAAATTTCAGGAGATTTATTGTGCTATAGCGAATCTTCTAAGGAGATGCTTAATGGCGTTTTCTATCTGTCTACCAGTATCGACATAAGAACCAGCATTATCAAGTCGTTTTCTTTTTTCACAACCTAGATTGGTATAATGTAAATTATCAGCAATTAACATATATTCATGCATTCATAGTATCGATTTTCTTTGACTAATTTTGACATCTGTACTGAGTTTCTAAGAATGTCTAAATCTTGCAATAGATCTTCTCTTGTTATTTCTTTAATGGCTCTTTATTATTATAAAAATCAGACATTGTATTAGTGAGAATGTTTAACTTTAATAGTTGTCTGATAGATTGATTTTCGTTTTCATAGCGTAACTATAATAACTATAGTAACCAATCCTTCTGTACAATGTTGACTTTTCTACCAAAACTGCATTATTAGCCTTAATTGTAATACATTACTGCAGTGCTAGTATACTCGTTTACGTTGGGGATATCTTTTAGATAAATTTGATTATACTCGCAAAGCAATTGTGTATGCACAGCAACACGATATTCCTAGATTAAATGTCAAACTAAATTCACTACTCAAGCAAACGGACATCATAAAAAATGGAAATATGATGAGGGCGCCAAAAATCCCCAAATCCCAAAAAATATGTCCCGTATGCAATTATGGAATTGACAAAGGTTACCACATTTGTAAATCCAAACCCTATGTTGTAGTCAATAGGATACGGTAAAGTTATAAATTGGCAAGCCACCAAATCATACATTTGTAGACACGAGCCTGATGGCAGCATCATATAAAGAACAAGTTGATGCATCTACAAAAAAGTATACAGAGTTGTTTAAGGTATGAGTGTTACAATAGCTTTGATAGAACCACAATACGAAATAAATGTAGGTTATGTGGCAAGGATAATGAAAAATTTTGGCTATAAAGATCTCTATATTATTAATCCTCGCTTTGACAAAGAGGAGGCGGCTAGGTTCGCTACCCACGGCAATGATGTTTTAGCGTCTGCAAAAATAATCACGTCAAAACAGCTAAGACAGAAATTTGATATTTTAGTCGGAACGACTGCTATTTATGCATATAATAGATTGAATATTCATAGAGACTCCATGAATGTTGTTCAATTATCTGAAATAATAAAGGAAGCGGAAAGAGAAAAGGATTTTTGCATTGTTCTAGGAAGAGAAACTTCTGGTTTGAATAATAAAGAATTGCAGATGTGTGATTTAATTGTTGTAATCGATACTAAAACTGAATATAGAACAATGAATATATCACATGCACTTGCAATATTATTATACGAGATATCAAAGAGTTTACCTGAAATTCATTTAAAAAAGAGCAAACGAAGTAAAACGTTAGCTACAAGAGAGGAAATAGATCTATTGATTAATTATGTCAACGAAATTGCAAATCATTGTGGTTATAACAAACACAAACAGCCTTTGCTAAATTCAGCTATTAAAAGACTATTGGCAAAAGGAACGCCCAAGTCAAAAGAAGTAATGTTATTAATTTCTCTCTTAAGAAAAAGTCTAATAGCGATAAAAAGAGAAAAAATACTCACAGATTAACACCAGTTGGTTCTCCTAAAAAGTTCACAATTATATAATGATAAAAACTTGTGTATGTACAAGTAACTTTGAGTGTCTAATAATATATAAACCTGAAGAATAAAACAATTTTCTATGAATGATAACAAAAGTGGTGTTAGCGCATCTTTTTCACCATCATCATCTTCTATCTTTGCTATTGATAACCAAAGTTCAGATATTGTAAAGAAAATAAAATCTGGCCAGTTTAAAATTGCAGTTTATGGTTTAGGACATGTCGGGTCCTCAATAGCCTCGGTCTGGCTTCGAGCTGGAGCGCATGTTATAGGAGTCGATAAATCTTCAAAGGTGTTAGAAAATGCAAAAAGAGGCAAGACTCACGTTCCAGAACCGGGAGTGAACGATGCATTTACAAAAGGTCTCGAAGAGAAGCGCTTTCAGTTATACGCAGATTTGGCTCAGGCATCGCATGATTCGTATTTTAAAATGATCTGCGTTCCTGTATTGGCAGACAACGGTTCTGCTGATTTGACTGCAGTTAAAGAGGTGTCTAGAGCTATCGGCAGAGGATTGAAAGAGGGTGATGTAGTTGCTCTTAACCCTAGCGTCCCGCCAGGAACAACTGAAGATATTGTAATACCTGTTATACAGAAAGAGAGTAAAGGACTTAGGATTGAAACTGACTTTTATATGATATATAATCCTGAAAGAATCTATGAAGGTAGGGCAATCGAAGACATAGAAGATAGGTATCCTGCTATAATTTCCGGCGCTGGTCCTAAAAGTGTGGAAATCGGTGTTAAACTTTACTCTATTGTATTCAAAAAAGGCGTTATAACTATGAGCAACATAAGAACTGCAGAAACTGAAAAGCTATTTGAAGGTGTGTATCGTGACGTAAATATCGCTCTTGCAAATGAACTTGCAAAGTTCTGTGAGCGGCTAGGTATTAACTTTTGGGAAGCAAGAGAAGCAGCAAATTCCCAGCCATTCTGTTATATTCATAAGCCCGGAGTTGGCGTTGGTGGTGCTTGTATACCAACATATCCACAATTTATACTTCAGACTGCAGATAAAATTAAATTTGATTGTAGGATTACTAGGTTGGGTAGAATCATTAATGATTCTATGCCTGCATACACTGTGCAACAGGCTATAAAATTGCTAAATAGAAGAAAAAGTATTGCACAATCCATTGTCACTTTGCTTGGTCTTGCCTTCAGGGGTGGAGTTTCAGATACGCGTCTTTCGCCCACTTACAAGGTCATCGAAGAATTCCAGAAACTGAAAGTGAAGGAAATTCGTATTCATGATCCTCTAGTAAAAAGTGATCCTTTATTACCTGATGAAGAAAATATTGTTCTGACGTCAAATCTAAGCGAAGCTTTAAGAGGTACAGACTTGGTGATGCTTATTACAGACCATTCTGAATATGGTATGTTGACATCTAGGGAGATAGCAGGAACACCAGTTTATGATGGTCGGGGAATACTAGATAAGTCAAATTTTGACTATGCCAAATTTGCTATCATTGGCTTAGGCTAAACTAAAGATAGTAACGAATATGTCCATACTCATAGTTTGGCAATAATTTCGCATAAGAAATTATTATGTGCTTACTTTCACGGCATGCTAAATTACTCGAGGGATTTCTAAACATCATCAGAGGGATCATTTGTCCCGCTCTAAAGCTAATTCTCTAATTTTGATATTTTTTCAATCAATGGTTTTCAGCTTTCAAAGTCTTTCCTTTCAATTTCCAAAAAACGAAATGAACGATTGCTGTTGAGATATTGGAGATATTGCATCATGAACGGTAGTTGGTCTTCGTGTGAAATTGAATGAAACAGGCAGACTTTTCTATCAACTATACCAAAATTGCACTTGACTCCTGCTAAGTGTCTTACTTCAGAGACTTCCATTAGTTTTTTTACATAAGAAATATTATCTGGTGTAATTGCTGTTACCCTCTTAATCATATACCCTTTCTCTTTAGTTGAACATGAAAATTGTATATTGCTTCTAATTCAATATGCATAGATACCTCACTATAGTCAACACACCCGTCAAGTTCTTCTTCTTGTATCCATGAATAGGCTTCTACTACTCTTCCTTGAATGTTGTCATTACCATATAATACCTCTGTCGTTTCAGGTGGGAGAGGAGACGAGGAACCAGTCCCATCCATTTAATTTAGTGATATATATGATAAATAGTATAGAGATTCATACAGTAGCATGGACTCAGATTCACATTCAGACTCTGAAATAAAGAGATTCTATCAGTTCAAAAATATTGCGGTAGTAGGAATGTCAAAGAATGAAGAAAAACCATCTCATCAAATACCAAAATACCTTATTGAACATGGATATAATGTTATTCCGGTAAATCCAACACTAACAACAGAAGTTCTTGGAAGAAAGCCATACCCAAGTATTGCAGATGTTCCAGAAAAGATAGATGTGGTTGATGTATTCAGAAAATCAGAAGAAGTGCCAGCTGTAATAGATGATGCAATCAATAGAAAAAAGAATGATATTCAGGTAATATGGATGCAACTTGGAATATACAATAAAGAAGCAGAAAAGAAGGCAAAAGAGAATGGGATTGACGTTGTCTATAACAGATGCATGATGGAAGAACATAAACGATTGCTAGGTGAAGAATAAATAATCAGCTTCTTTCAACTCATATCTGAAATAGAACCAATAGAGGGAGTTATTTCTCAGTTCCCTTGTCGTCTTGATTTTGACTGGCATTATCCATTGGAGCTTCATTAGCAGGTTGGATAGATTTGACTAGAACATTAGCGGAGGCAGTATCAGAGGCATTCTTGCTCTCTGCAACAGTTAATTTAATGCTAGATTTGTATCAGCAGATACTTTAGAATGGTTATTTATAGGCAAATATGACGAACCTATAATGTCGG